>NZ_SRLV01000077.1:0-43092 GCF_006518205.1 Myxococcus sp. CA005
TGGTACAATCCGCTCCGGCGCCACTCCGCGCTCGACTACGAGTCACCCGCTGGTTACGAGAAGAAGCACCGCGCTGCCGCTTGAGGGCGAAAGCGCGGAACGCTCTGCGGAACCGGAGCAACTTCAGGACCTGGACAATGGCCTAGGAAGGCTGGGCAAGGCCAACACGGCCATCAAAGGCGGCGTCGGCGCCTACACCCTCATCGATGGAAAGGTGAGTGATGCCTACAAGGCCCTCGCCACCGGGGGGCTGTCGAGCAGCAATCCCCAGGAGCGCAGCGAAGCCCTGGATGCGCTCGCCAGTGCGGGCAAGACCTCAACCGAGACCCTGAAGGCGGGGCTCGAGACAGCACGAGACCTCGAGAAGTACGGGAGCGCGACCCGGGCTGCCAACTTGTCCCTCAAGGCCGCCGCCCCGGACCTGGGCCTCAAGGGGCGGCTCAAGATTGCTCACAACCTCTCCATGAAGGCGTTCAACCATGCGGACGCCGGGGATGTGGGCACCGCTGAGAAGTTCGAAGCGCTCAAGAAGGCCAGTCGGTCCTCCACGACGGACATCGCCGCCAAGGCGCACGGCGACAGCAACAACAAGGCACAGAAGCGGCTCAACCAGGGGATCAAGACAGGCGCCGAGAAGACCGCGGACAGCGCGTTCGACGCGGCCATCGAGAAAGGTGCCAAGGCCGCAGGCGGAAAGCTGGCCAAGTTCGCGGGACGATTCGTGCCCGGCGCGAACGTCGCCGTCGCCGGCTTCGACATCGCCACAGCCATCGCGACGTCCAACTCCAAGGACGCCAGCCCAGGCAAGAAGATAACAGCGTGGACAACCGCCGCAGGGTCCGTGCTCGCGGCCACGAACATCCCGGTGGTGAGTCAGGTCGGCGCGGCCTTCTCCACAGTCTCCGACCTCGTCGGGAGCTTCTTCTAGGAGCCCTCCATGCACTCGCCTCCTGACAAGTCCAACCCAGGCCAGCCGCTCTCGATTGGGGAGTTGCAGGGCATGGGGCTGTTGAACCAAGCGCCCGGAGCGATGGCCTTCCGCAATGCGACGAGCCCTCGACTTCCGCTCCTCCGCGAGGCCCCTTCGCTGGAGGAGCTCCGGGTGAAGATGCCGGAGCTCGGGGGAATTTCGCCCGAGGCCATCCTTGATCGCTTCGCCACGCTATGCCGCGTGGTGGCGCCGCGCAGGGAGCGCGAGCCGGGCGAAGCCGTTGACTCCGGAGACGACGTGCTCCTGGACGTCGTCGGCTTCGCCAACGGAAGGCTCATCCCGTTCTCCGCCCGCGCGGAATGGAGGACGGAAGCCACTCCCGACCCGCTGCTCCCCGGCTTCTTCGAAGCCGTGGTGCGGGCCCGGGTTGGCGAGTCCGTAGCGGTGGACCTCGTCCTGCCTGATGACTACGCAGTGGAGTCCCTTCGTGGCGTCCCTGCTCGCTTCGACGTGAAGATGAAGGCGGCCTACCAGGTGACGCTACTGGGGGAGTCATCTCCAGAACTCTTCGCCGCGCTGGGACGCGGAGGCACGCTCGACGAGGTCATGGAGTACATCGCCGGGGAACTCATCGCCCAGCGGGACGCGCAGTACCTGTGGGACTTCCAGGACCACGTGATGAGGGAGGTGGCTCGGCGCACGCATGTCGAGGTGCCACGGAGCCTCATCGACGAAGAAATCCGCCAGCGGTGGGCCGAGGCCGAGTATCCAATCCTGGTGAGCCTGGGCCTACCGCACGAGCGGGTCCGGGAAGGACTGGATGGCTGGCTGCTCGACGACTCCACCCGGAGCGAACTGGAGTACCGGCTGCGGCTGGCGCTTGGGCTTCGGGCCATCGCCGAAAGAGACCACATCCAGTCCGAGCGGGAGTCCGCGGAGGAGCTGTTCAACAGCCTCGCGGAGAGAGCCCAACTGAGCCGCGTTGAGCTGGGGCGCCTGCTCCAGTCCGACAAGAATCTCGGCCGGAGGTTCGACACGCTGACGATGCACACGGCGGTCGTCAGCCACATCCTGTCCAAGGCCGACGTTTCGCGGGAGTAATGGCAAGGCCATGGGCCCGCGGTCGTAGGGAGAAGGCGCGCGGCTCGAAGAATGGGGGCAGAGCAGTGCCCATGGCTCCCCACTTCGAGCCGCGCTGTCAGGTCCGGGCCCGCCAGGTCAGCCACTCCCCCGGACGTGCCAGCTCCACGTTCACCTTCCGCGTGCGCGCGGCGGCCAGAAGCAGCGCTTCCGCGTCCGGGACCTCCTGGTAGTCCTCCGAGGCAGCGAGGCCGTAGTGGATGGGCACGAGGAGCTTTGCTCCCAACACCAAGGCCGCGGCCACCGCCTGCTCCGGCGTCAGGACGGCATGCACGTCGCTCACGGGCTTGCGCCAGCCGAAGCGCGCCCCGTTGATAGGCAGGAATGCCGCATCGAAGGGGCCGAACTGTCGCCCGATGTGCCACCAGGAGCCATGCCACAGCGTGTCGCCGCAGTGGATGATGCGGCGGCCTCCACCGGAGACGACCCACGAAACCTGGGGATCCCCATAGCCGTCCGCCGCGGGAACGGCGGTGGCGGTGAAGTCATTGAGCAAGATGGGCTCGTAGAGCGGGGCGGACCGCACGCGGAATCCCGACGCCGAAGCCGCCGCGGCCATGTCTGGGGCGCACACCAGCGTCCCGCTGTCCCCCAGCGCCTGACGGACGGCCACCCGGTCGAAGTGGTCGGAATGGCGATGCGTCACCAGGACGAAGCGGCCCCCGTCGCTCACGTCCACTGGGACAAGCGGGTCCTTCAGCGCGGCCCCCCACACGGTGGGGTCGCTCAACGGGTCCAGGAAGAGCGTGTCCTGTCCGAGCCGCAGCCGCACGCCGGCCCAGGCCAACCGCTGGGCCCGAAGCGCGGCGCTGTCGACAGGCTTCGTCGCACGGCCCGTCCCCGGGGGGAGCAGGACCGCGCCCGCGGAGAGCGCCACCGCCGCACGCAGGAAATCCCGACGGCCCGTCCGCGAGGGTCGAGCCATCGTGTCCCGCCCCTCCGTGTTCGAAGGCTCCATCCGGAATGGGGAGAAGGAAGTCAGGGCGTCCTGGCTCACCGAGCCCCCGGGGAGGCCACGAGGTTGATGCCGAAGAGGCGCACGCCGGTTTCGGTCCGCGGCTGATGACGGCTTGCCGGCGGGAAGAACAGGTATGAGCCCGCTCCCAAGCGCTGCTCGCCCTCGATGAGCTCACCGCTCACCACGAGAACCTCCTCTCCGGTGTCGTGGACGTCCACAAAGGGCCACTGACTCCCGGGAGCCATGTCCACGACCCAGACCCTCACGTCGCGAGTGCTCGGCAAATCCCTCCGAAGGCAGCCGGAGCCGACGACCACCGGTTCAATGTCGTCAATCCACACGGACGACCATGGGGGTACGACAAGGCGCTGCATCCTCGGAAAGCTGTCTGACTGGGGCATCCGTCCGTGCTCCTGGCTCTGGGGCACCAACGTTAAGGAGACCCATTCCATAAGCGCAGCGAAACGATTTCACGATGATGCTGAATTCAGTTCATGTGAAGCTGACCGGCATGCTCGAGCTCCGTCACTTCAAGCTGATTGCCGCGGTCGCCGACACGGGAAGCCTGGCCGCTGCGAGCCGGCAGCTTCACCTCACGTCCTCGGCACTGAGTCACCAACTCCGCGATGCCGAGGAGCGCCTGGGCGTGCAGCTCTTCCAGCGTCGCCAGCGCCGCCTGCTCCTGACCGGCGCAGGCGAGAAGCTGCTCCTCTCCGCACGGCGGGTCCTGAGCGAGGTGGCCCAGGCCGAGGCGGTCTGCCGTGCGCACCCGCAGGACGACCTGCTCCGGCTCAGCACGGGCTGCTACACGGTGTATGGCTGGCTGCCGCCCATCCTGGGGCGGTGGCAGGCCGAGCACCCACGCGTCGAGCTGCGCATCGTCCTGGAGGCCACGCGCCAGCCTCTTGGGGCGCTGCTGAATGGCGAGCTGGATCTCGCCTTGACCACCGACGTCCCGCCGCAGGCCCGCCTGGCACAGACTGCACTCTTCGAGGACGAGCTCATGCTGGTGGTCCCCGAGGACCACGCGCTGGCGCGGCGGGGACATGTCACGGCGGAGGACCTGGTGCGGGAGCACCTGCTCACCTATGCCGCGCCTCGGGAGCAGCTCGATGTCTTCACGCGCGTGCTCTGGCCGGCGGGCATCGAGCCGCACCGGGTCTCCCCCGTCCCCCTCACCGAGGCGCTGATCGAGCTGGTGCGTGGCGGTATCGGCGTGACGGCGCTGCCCCAATGGATGCTGCCGAGCCAGCACCCTGGACTGCAGACGGTCCGGCTGACGCCGCAGGGAATCCGACGCCGCTGGAGCGCCGTCACCCGCGCATCCCGCCAGCGCCCCGCTCCACTGACCTACTTCATCCAACTGCTCCGCGAGCGCTTCTCCCGCCACGGCAAAGCAGGGCCACGGGCTGCCTCACGGCGATGAGTGCCGCCCAAACGCTCTCGCTGCATCATGGGTGAGAGCGCAGAGGCGTGCGCTGTCCTTCCGGTCGCATCTTTGCGCTTCTTCTCCGCCTTGACCTTGTGCCTTGCCGCATTGGAGAGCCGCACCGCGCCTCGGCAGGATTTGCCTTTGCACCTCCAGAACCACCAGTGGGTGAAACAATGTCAACGGGAGTCCTTCGCCACGGCCTTGATTGTCCCTTAGCAAACACAGTGAACCGCACAGCGACAAGGCAGGAATTCGCCCACGCTGGACTCACGGCACGTCGGAAGCATCTCTTGGGAATCAAGAATTGAGTGAGGTCCATCGCCCTGCAATCGATGGCAAAGAGGGAATGGGGCAACCTGTGTCCCAAAATTTCCTGGAGACCTGCCTGCACGCACAGCCAGGCTCCCGACCTCTGCTATGTTCGGAAAGCCGGAACGCGTTGCGGAGTCCTCACCCATGCAGTCGTGCCCCCAGGAAACGACGCTGACGGACTTGCTTGCCGGGCTGCTTTCCGACGCTCACCGGGCCCAAGTCCTGGCACACGTCGAGACCTGTGCCGACTGTCGGTGGGCCCTGGGAGCGGGAGTGGGCACTCAAGCGCCATCCAGCGCTCCGACAGCCCCTGGGGAGGAGGCGAATTCCCAGCCACTGCCGCTTGGCGCCAGGCTCTCCCGGTATGTGGTGCGAGAGTGCCTCGGCGCCGGCGCCATGGGCATCGTGTACGCGGCAGATGATCCAGAGCTCGGTCGCCGGGTGGCCCTCAAGGTGTTGCGCCCCAAGGGAAGCCAGCGAGAGGAGCTGCAGCAGCGGCTGCTGCGCGAAGCCCAGGCGCTGGCCCGGCTCTCACACCCCAATGTCGTCACCCTCTATGACGTGGGCGCCTACGGCGACGGTGTCTTCCTGACCATGGAGCTGGTGGAAGGCACCACCCTGGCGGAGTGGATGAAGGAGCGGCGTCCCTGGAAGGAGGTGCTCCGGGTCTTCCTTGAAGCCGGCAAAGGACTGGCCGCCGCGCACGCCGCGGGACTGGTCCACCGCGACTTCAAGCCCGCCAACGCCCTCATTGGGAAGGACGGGCGGGTCTTCGTGACGGACTTCGGCATCGCCCGGCTCCTCCAGCAGGAAGAAGGCGCGTCGCACCAGGAGCACATTGAGGCCCCTGTCACTCCCACGGGTCGGCTCACCCGGACGGGCCAGTTGCTGGGCACGCCCGCCTACATCGCCCCGGAGCTGGTGCGAGGTCAGCGCGCGGATGCCCGCTCCGACGAGTTCAGCTTCTGCGTGGCGCTTCACGAGGCCCTCTTTGGGGCGCGCCCTTTCCAAGGGGAGACGCTGCAGGAGGTGGTCCTGGCCGCGCAGCAAGGGAGGATGAGCCCTCCGAAGCGCGAGGTGAAGGTCCCGACCCGAGTTCGACGCGCCGTCTTCCGGGGGCTCAGCGCGAAGCCCGAGGATCGCTTCCCCACCATGCAGTCCCTGCTGGCGGCCCTCGCTCCCCCGCCGCACCGGAGACTTGTGCCGCTTCTCGTCACGACGACCGTGGCCGGAGCGATGGGCATCCTCGCGGCCTACGGGACGACGGCGCAACGGCGCGATGCCAGCTGTGCGCGGGAAGCGGAGAAGCTCGCGGTGGCATGGAGCCCCGCGCGGCGCGAACGGATCCGGACAGCCTTCCTCGCCACCGGCATGACCTACGCAGCCCAGGCCTGGACGCAGTTCGCGGCGGTGATGGACGACCACACCGCTCAATGGCAGGCGCTTCGCACGGAGGCCTGCCTGGCCGCAACGGGCGACACCGCGGACCAGGCCAGGCAGACCGCCGCGTGCCTCGATGCGCGGCTCTGGCAAATCGCCGCCGTCACGGAGGTGCTGGAAAAGGCGGACGCGCAGACGGTGCAGAACGCGCGCCAACTGGCGACCTCCCTCGAGGGTCTCGTCGGATGCCGCGATACCCCAGGACTCACCAGCCGCCCCCAGCCGCCCGACAACCTCCGCTCCCGCGTGCATGCGGCGCGGCACAAGCTGGCGCAGGTCCGGGCCCACCTCGTGTCACACCGGTTCACCGACGGCCTCGCGGTGACGTCAGCCCTGCTCGAAGAGCAGAAGGGGCTCGGCTACAAGCCGTTGGAGGCGGAGATATTCCTGGCCCACGGCACCGTCCTCGGGGGCCTCAACAAGCCGAAGGAAGCGGAAGCATTCTTCTACCAGGCCCTGTGGGCAGCCGAGGCCGCGCGTGACGACGAGACGGTGGCACGGGCCTGGCTGGAGCTCATCTGGGCGGTGGGCGAGGAGCAGTCCCGCCCCGACGAAGCGGAGAAGCTCATCCGGCACGCCCGGGCCGCCGTCGAGCGGCTGGGGCGGGAGCGCTTCCCGGACATCACGACGGAACTGCACACGCGCCTGTCGTCGCTGCGAGAGGCGTACGGCCAGATCGCCGAGGCGGAGCAGGAGGCGCGCCAGGGACTGGAGTTCTCGCGGAGGAGGAATCACCCGGACAGCCTCCGCACGCCCAACCTCATCCATCAGTTGGGACGCATCCGCTTCGGCCAAGGCCGCTATGAAGACGCGCTGAAGCTCCACCGCGAGGCCCTGGAACTGCGCGAGCGCATCCTTGGCGCTGACAATCCGGCCCTCGTGACTTCCTACAACCGGGTCGCCACTGCCTCGCTGGAGGTGGGCCGGTACGCCGAGGCCGTCAGCGCCTGGCGCAAGGCCCTGGCACTTCAGGAGGCATCCTCCGACCCAGAGACCACCCCCATGGGGACGGTTCTGTTGAACCTCGCCGTGGTCTCGCGCGTCGCGGGTCGACTGGAGGAGGCACGCTCCATGGCTGAGCGGGCGCGCGCCATCTTCGAGCGGGCCCGGGGCCCCAACCACATCACCGTCATCTTCGCGCTCTCAGCGCTGGCAGACATCTCCAGTGAGGCGGGCCAGGGCGACGAGGCGCTGGGCCTTGCCACCGAGGCCCTGGAGCGCGTCCAGCGTTCACTGGGCCAGGACACGCCACGCGCCGCCCTGCCGCTGACAGTCCGGGGACAGGTGTACCTGAAGGCGGGCCGCCATGCCGAGGCACGACGCGACCTGCTGGACGCGCTCCAGCGGCTCGAGAAGGAACATGGCCCGGAGGGCGGTAAGACGGTGACCGTGCTGCTTCCCCTCGCCGAGTTTGCCCTGGCGACCCGGGCTTCGAAGGAGGCGCTCGCGTACTGCGAGCGGGCGAGGAAGGTCACCGAGAAGGCGGGTGGCGCGGAGTCCCCGGACGGTGCGAGCGCCCTGGCCTGCTCCGGGGAGGCGCATCTGGCGCTGGGTACCGCGGCGGAGGCGGTCCCCCTGCTCGAGCGCGCCCGGCGCATCCAAACCCAATGGGGCGAAGTCAAAGACCCGCGGGTCGCCGGCAAGACCGCCTTCCTTTTGGCCCGGGCGCTCATGGAAACGCGCGCTTCCCCGGAGCGGGCACGGGCGCTCGCGCTGGCCGAGGAGGCCCGGGCGCGGCTGGAGTCTGTGGGGGTCCGGGGCCAGTCGGAGCTCCAGACGGTGTTGGCCTGGCAACGGCGTGAGACGAAACGATGAGTGACGAACAGCGAACAGGCTCCCTGGCGGCGCTGCTGCGGGCATACGTGTCTCCGAAGCTGCGGGCGGAGCTGGAGGCCGAGGAGGGATTCGAGGCGCTGCTGGACAAACACGTCGAGGCAGCACGGACCCAGTGGCCCACGTTGTCACTCCCGGCAGAGACCTTCGTGAGGCACCTGGCCCGGCACCTGCCTGAGGGAAAGGCCGCGGAGGTGATGCGCATCCTCCAAGGTGCCGACCTGTATCTGGCGTGCGCCTGCACCACCGGGGATCCGGCGGCCCTCAAGGCCTTCGAACAACACATCCTCCGGCACGTCCCACCCCGGCTCGGGAAGGTGTCGCCGCCCCTGGTGGAGGAAGTGCTGCAGATGCTGCGCGAACGGCTGCTGGTGGGCAGCAGCAACACGCCACCGAGGATTGCGAGCTATGGGGGGCGAGGGCCCCTGCGGACCTGGGTGAGCATCGTCGCCGCACGCATCGCCTCGGAGTTGATGGGCCAGGACGAGCGCCATCAGCTCGTCGCGGAACCTCCCGAGGAACTCGCGCGGATGCTGGCCCCGAGCGACCCCGAGTACGCGCTGCTGCGCGAAGATGCACGCCAACTCCTCGTCGAGTCGCTCCGAAAAGCGGTGGCGGTGCTCTCCGAGCAGGAGCGGACCCTGCTGCGCTTGCACCATTTCCATGGGTTCACGATGGACCGGCTGACGCTCATGTACGGAGGCTCGCGCTCCGGCGTCGCGCGCAAGGTCGCCGATGCCCGCGAGCAGTTGCTCGAGCGCGTTCGCATGGAGCTCGCGCCAAGAATGAAGCAGGACCAACTCGCCCTGGAGAGCCTCCTGGGACTGGTCAGCAGCCGACTGGATATCAGCCTCCTGGGATTGCTGGACTGAAGCCCCTACCGCCCATCTGCCGCCGGGCGCCCGACTGCTGGCACTCCTGACGCACCGGCGTCCCGCCGACTTGCCAGGGCAACGCCGCCGCCAGCGTCGTCTCCGGAGATTTTTGGGACGTCGGTGGGCCACCTCCCTCTTTCTCTTCGATTGCAGGGGACGACACGCATCGACTCGCGCAGGCCGTACGCACCTCGGGCATGCCTCATGCCCGGCCCTCCAATCACATGCGCGGAAATGCCCCATCCAGAGGAGATATCCCATGGGTTCAGTGACAGCGGTCGGTGGTTCTGGTGCTCCGAAAGTCGATCCCGCCGAAGCACAGCGCCGCGCGGAGGAGGCCCGGCAGAAGGCGGAGGCAGCGCGGCTCGCCGCCGAGGCCAGGCGCAAGGCCGCGACGGCTGCCCGGGACAACCTGACGCAGGCCAAGCACGACGCGGGTGCCGCGCGACGGCAGAAGGCCGCGGCGGAGAAGACCGCCGCCGCTGCACGCAAGGCCGCGGAGAGGCCAGGACAGACGCCCGCAGAGGCGAAAAAGTCGAAGGAAGACCTCGCCGTCGCGGAGAAGAAGCTCAAAGAGGTCACCGAAGCCTCCAGGATGGCGGCTCAGAAACTCCAAGACGCGGAGGAGAAGGCAGCCCTTGCCGCGAAGAGCGCCGAAGAGGCCATGCGCAAGGCGAACGCGGTGGCCGTCGAGGAATCCAAGACGCCCCCCTACAGTCAGAAGGACATCGACAAGGTCAAGCCGACGAAGAACGAACTCGAATCGGCCTTCGAGGGCACGAGTCGAAAGGCGGAGTTGGAGAAGTTGCTGGGATTGACGCCCCCGCCCCCGCAGGAAGTCATCCAGACTGTCGGGAGCGGAGCAGCGCCTGGGGCTCCGTTCGACGCGATGAAAACGATGGACGCGCAGGACGTCGCCCATGGCCCCTTTGGGCAGACACACATGGACTCGTCCACCGACGCCTGGTTCCACCAGCGACAGGGCTCCAACACTGGGGTGGTGCCTTCCGACGCGACCCGCGGAAACACCGTCCCCATCATGCCGGATGGCAGCGCCCCGTCCCCGGTGACGTCGAAGCAGTAAACGACGTCGGACGCCATGCGCGAGAGGACGTCATGCATCCTTCCATCTACGACAATGCAAGAGTCGTTTTGTCGAGCGGCCTGTCGCGACATGACACCTGCGTCTGGCTCATGTGCCTCGGGCTCTCCCTTCTCCCCTTGAGTGCCCGAGGAGACGTCTCCCCAGACGTGTACCGCTGTGCGGTCTCCATCCACCAATTGATAGGAGACCTCGAGTACGAGCGAGCACTGGAGCAGGTTGTCCACGGCAAGGCGATGTCGAAGAGGCCTGAGGATCAGGTCGTGATGTCCCTCTACGAGGGCGTCATCATGGTGGAGTTGAGTGGGCGGTTGAGCGACGCCGAAGCCACCTTCAAGGCGGCCCTCTTCTTGAACCCCGCTGCGAAGTTGCCGCTGCTTGTCTCACCCAAGCTGAAGCGGCACTTCGAATCGGTGCGCCAGCATGTCCTGAGCGAGCTGGCCGCGCGAGGAGTCGATCGTGAGCCCTTGAAGATGGAGGCCCCCACAGAGGCTCAGCGGGTTCAGGCGCCACGAGAGCCGCTTCCCGCGGTGGCCTCGGGACTCCCGGAGTCTTCATCGTCGCCAGTACCGGAGGTATCCGGCTCGCACTCCTCATTGCGAGACCGAGCGCTCATCCCCGCGGTGGCAGGAGGGGCCCTCGTCGTCACAGCGGGCGTCTTCTGGGGATTGGCGGAGGGAAAGAAGTCGAAGCTGGCGCACAAGGCGCAGCACATCGGCTCACAGGCCGAGGCCAGGAACGTGGCCAGCAACGCGCGCGGGCTGCAGACAGTCTCCGTGGGGCTGCTGGTGGGAGGCCTGGTGGGGCTGGGCGCCGCCACGGGAATGTACCTGCTGGGGTCGCCAGAGAAGCAAGGCTCCCTACAATTCGGGCTGGATGGGACGTCCGCGTTCGTGTCTGGAAGGTGGCCATGAAGCCCCTGCGTCGCTCAACAGTCCTTGGATTGCTGGTGCTCAGCGTCCATCTCGCTGCGTGCCTCGACGTCGACGAGGCGGTGGACCAATTCTGCAACAGTAAACCTGGCGCATGCCTGGATGGCGCCTCGGATGCGGGCCCTGATGGCAATGGCAGCCTGGATGGAGGTAACGATGGAGGTGGGCCGCACGGCGAGGACGGCGGGCCGCACGGCGGAGGGGACGGCGGTTCGGACGCAGGCACTGACGGGGGACCTCCGGATGGCGGGCGAGAACCGCCGGGGTGGAAGTCGGTGGCACCGATGCAGACGCGGCGCACAGGGCATACGGCCACGGAACTGAGAAATGGTCGAGTGCTCGTCGTTGGTGGGAGTAGCTCAGGCAACACCCCCACGAACACCACGGAGCTCTACACCGTCTCATCAAACAGTTGGAGTCCTGGGCCAGACCTCGCGACGGCGCGCATGGACCACACCGCCACCCTTTTACCGAATGGAAACGTATTGGTGGTCGGTGGCCGGGGCCCCGGAGGTGGCGCGCTGAACAGTGCCGAAATCTACGATGCGGAAGCGAATGAGTGGGCTCCTGCCAATCCCATCCCACTCGGAGCACGCGCCAGCCATGCCGCCGTCCTGCTTCCCTCGGGGAAGGTGCTGGTGGCGGGTGGCGGGAACTCGCATCTCGACGGGCTGAACACCGCCGCGCTCTATCACCCGGACACCGACTCCTGGACAGATGCTGGGAGCTTGAATGTCAAACGCAACGTACTGACACTCACCCTCCTGGAAGCGGGCGTGGTGGTGGCCATTGGTGGCTTCAATGCTGCTGGAGCGGAGACGACGGCCGAGGTCTACGACTCGAATCAACCAGAGGCGGGATGGCGACTCCTCCTGGCACAGATGGAACATGGGCGCCACGGGCACGCCTCCACGCGGCTGCCTTCTGGAAGAATCCTGGTGACCGGCTCCCTCGAGGGCTCACCAGGACGGGTCCTCAGGGCAGCGGAACTCTTTCAATTGAGCAGCACTTCGTGGACGCCCCAGGCGGAAATGATGGAAGCCCGCTTCTTTCACACGGCGACCGCATTGCCCTCAGGCGAGGTGCTGATTGCGGGCGGGTATTCCAGCCCCTACGCAATGCCACGTGCCTCCGCGGAGATATTCCGGCGAGATGGCTCTTCGGAGTTCATCGCTCCCATGTCATCGGCGCGCGTCAATCACACGGCCACATGGCTGGAATCAGGGAGTGTGCTCATCATCGGGGGTATCGACGGCGGTGCCGTACTGAACACCGCCGAGCGGTATGTCCCCTGACGCCTGTGCCTGTCTCGTATTCGGTCGCTGCGTAGTGAGCTTCAAAGAACTCGCTTCCCCGGAGTCATCCCATGGCCAAAATCACAGCCCCCAAGCCGCAAACCACAACCAGACCCGCGGAGAGCAAACCGCAGAGCGCCCGGCCTCAGGCACAGCGGACTACTCCCCCCGGGCACACAGGCACGTCTAGCTTTGGCAAGGCTCCCAAGGACTTCTCGCAGATGGGGGCGCCCACGCCGAGCCCTCGACCGCAGGACCCGCCTTCGACTCCGCCCGTCAAGCCTCCGGAGAAAAAGCCGGCGACACCTCCGAAGGAGGAGACAGACGCCACGGAGCCGAAGAACGCTCCCTCGGGGAAGGAAGCGGCACAGCGTCTTCAAGACAAGCACCGATACATCGGTGGCGCGGGGCGGAACGAGCGGACCCGCGAGTTCACCGAGACCATCCAGCAGCACCAGAATGATCCGGGCTATCTCAAACAACTCTACGCAACGTTAGGAGACAAGGACAGCAAGGAGTTGATTTCCAGCGCATCCGCGCAGATCGCCCATGACCAGAAGGGGCTCTACAAAACAGATGCGGAGCAGACGGCGGCGTTGAAAGCGCTCGCCAAGAGCACGGGCTCCGCGCCGCCCAGCGTGGTGAACGACCTGGCACGCGAGGCGGCCAAGAGCCAGGTGCCAGACGCCATGGTCTCAGTACTCAAGCAGCCGGAGACCCCGGAGTCCGTTCGTCGCACGTTCTTGAATGAATCCGGCAAGACCGCGGACAAGAACACCATCCAGGCGCAGAACTTCGCGGACGTACTCAATTCAGACCCCAAGCTCATCCAGAATTACGGAGCAGAGCTGGGGAGAGACAAGTTCGTCGCAATCCTCGAGAAGGGACTGCAGCAGCCACCGCACAACAACAGCTTCTCGGGCCGAGAGCCCACCAGGTCGGACGGCGCGGTCAAGATACTTGGGCAGGTGCCAGACCTGTTCAAGGGGCCGGCGTATTCGGACCACCGTGCGAACATCTTCCGTGTGGGAGCCAACGCGTTGGGGGACAAGACCGACCCCGCCCGTGCGACCCAGTTGGAAGGGCTCAAGAAGATTTTCCGCTCGGACCCCTCGGGCATCATCAATGAACTGACGAACAATTCGGGTGGGCCCAACAGCGCCTACGACGACACGCTCCAGGCGCTTCCGAAGTTCTTGCGTGATTCGATCGTCCACGGCTCGGGCAAGGACCCGGGGTTCGCGAAGTTCGTCAAAGAGGACTTGCCCAAGCAACTCCGCGCAGGGGCGCTCAACCCCGCAACTGCGGGTGGAAAGCCCCCCGTCAATGACCATTACGCGCGCACGCTGGGGAGTCTCACGGGAGCCATGGTGGGAGCGTATGGACTGGAGATCAAACGCACCGCGGACGCGGGGCAGTTCAAGAAAGACTTGGCGGAGACCATCGCGGGTGTGGCGTTGGCGCCCTTGGGTCCTGCGGGCGAGGTCGGGAAAGTCGCGCTGAAGAACTTCATCACGGAGGTGCTCTCCAGCAAGGACACGTCCTGGACGGAGCAACTCCGCGAGGTCTCCGCCGCAGTGAAGGATAAAGCCTCGGCGGGGCTCCAGAACTTCGACAAGCACAAGGATGCCAATGGAAGGGACATCTCGGGCGGCAAGGATTGGAACACCCAGACAGAGCATCAGTTCGAACTGGGCTATGACGCCATCCTCGAACGGCTCCGCATGTTGAGTGCCAATTAGTTCTACAGTTGCAATTTGAGCCGCGCGCCACATGCTCGGTAGTGTGTCGGCCCTCAAGCTCCTCGTTCCCCTCCAACGAGAAGTTCCTTATCAACCACTGCCCCCAGGAGTGGTTGATAAGGAACGCGAGTCAGCGCCGGGCGGGAGGGATGCTCACCTCCGTCACGCCTCGGGCGTCGAGTTGGAGGACGGTGGGCGCGCGCTCGCACTCCCACGTGGTGACGTTGGCAAAGCACGTGTCCCCTTCGCGCCACAGCCCGCCGTCGTCGTGGATGTGGCCGAACAGGTGTAGCCGGGGACGCACGGCGAGCACGCGCTCGCGCAGGTCCGTACAGCCGCCACGTCCCCCCACCGAGGAGCGGTCCCCGAAGCCCGCCGGAGGCCCGTGGGTGATGAGCACATCCAGTCCCTCGGGGATGGCCGCCCACTTGCTGGCGAGGGCGGCGCCTCGGGGCAGGTTGAAGGCCCAGTCGTTGTAGGCCGGCTGCCAGGGGCTCCCCCAGAAGCGCAGACCCTCCACGGTGGCCTCGCCGTCCTGCAGGTAGACGACGTCCTCGCCAGCATCAGACCGAAAGGGACCCTGGTGAGGGTGGCGGGCTGGAGCAGAGGGACGAGGAGGGCCGCTGCCAGCGGCGTCCGCGCCGTGTGCCCAGGCCGGTGCCATTCAATTCCGAACGGTGACGACACCAGTGCCTCACCGAAGGGCGTGATTCCGGCTCCGACATGACTTCGCGGTCCAGCGTGCCGAGGCGACGGGACACCGTGTGCTCGTTCCGCTGGCCGCTACGTGATTGCAGCTTCCAGACCCCAGCACAAGCTTTGAAGTGGACGCACAGAAGGAGCCTCGCGATGGAGATCAAGCCCCAGGCCATGGCCATTCCCAGGTCGACTGATCACCTCGAGCGGGGGAAGTACGGTCCGATTTTTCCGAAGACTCCTGCTTGTTATGGCTTCACGATTGTTGCCAACGTCAAGCCCGGGCGCGCCGATGCCATGCGTGGCTACGGCCAGAGGGTCGCCGAAGCACTCAAGGCCAACCCCGACCTTCTCGCGCCGCTCAAGCTCCACTACCTCCGCTGGGTGCTCTTCGATGACGACACCCGGTTCATGTATCAGGGCATCTTCGACACCGATTTCGACAAATACACCGAGGACGCAGTCGTACTCTTCACACAGTCCGGAATCAACACCGCCTTCGAGAACCTCGAGGGGTTTCCCATGGACTGGAAGACCAACACGCCTGCGTTCATCCAGTTCATCCGAGACCACCAGTGCAACAGCTTTCTCGAGTACGGCGAGTACCCGTTCTTCACAGGCGATGAAATCAAGAAGGCGCTGAAGATCAAGGCCGCGCTCGCCGAGATGCTCGAGCAGATGCAGTAGAGGCATGTCATGGGCGAAACGTCGGGGCGGACGTACAACCAGAACCACGCGCCGAGGAGATACATGCGGGGGCATCGGCGAGTCAGCGTCTACACGTCCTGGAGCTACCCCGGAGAAGCCAATCGAAACCCTGCCGAAATGGACAACCGGTTCTCGACCATGACCGAGGTTCGCCGAGCCCTCTGGCCCCACTACGAGTCCCCACAGTGGGCTGACCCGCTGAGGTTCCAGCAAGGAGTCGCGGGCTCACTGGAGCTCTTCTTCTGGGCATGGGTGAAGTTCCAACGGGTCATCGAGGAAGTCACCGGGCACAGGGTCCCCATGTTTCAGCGGGTCGATCAGGCGGGCTTCCCCCTGCCACTCGACGAGAGGGTCCTCGCCGACGCGGACACGCTGCTCGTCTTCGGCCTGGACCACAACGTCACCGGACAGGTGGCCGCCCCGGAGGAGATAGAAGCGGTCCGCGCATTCCTTGAGCGCGAAGGCACCTGCCTGGTGATAGGCCCACACCACGACGTCGGACACTCACCGGACCTGGAGGAGCGCGCCCTGGAGTACGCCCATCATGGCGACGCGCTGGTGCCTCGTCAGCAACGCTTCGGCGGCTATGCGCGCTCGTTGATGAAGGGGCTGGGAATCCCCGTCGAGAATCGTTGGGGCCTGCGCCCTGCCGTCGTCGAAGGAACGAACCGAAGCGTCCCTTTGACGGTGATGGAAGACCTGGATACGCGCGGCTGGCTCTCCGGGGTCCAGAACTTCAACTTCCACATGCACCTGCCGCACTACGCGGTCACGACGGAGGACTCCCATTCCCTTCGTGTCCTGGCGAAACAGCCAATCGACCTGACCAGGCCCCATCCCTTCACGAACGAGGGAAACACCGAGTTCAATGCGCTGGTGTGGATGCCGCCGGGCGACGGCAGGGCCGGCGACGTGCTGGTCGCCGACTCCACCATCTTCAGCACCTTGTTCGGGGCGGATGAGAGCCTCGTGCGTTTCTGGAAGAACCTCGCCACGGCCCACTGAGATGCTCGAACTGGACGACATCCAGAGCGGAGTGCTGCGGCCCCGCCCTTCTCCGTACGTCGCGACCTATATCCTCCTCCGCATCGATGACCGGAGCGCGGGGCGGGAGTTGATGGGGCGGCTCTGCTCGGTTGTGGCCACGGCCGCCCATCCGAGCAGCCCGACCGCCGATTGCTGGCTCAGCGTCGCGCTCACGTATCACGGGCTCGAGGCGCTGGGCGTACCACGAAACTCACTGGACAGCTTCGCGTGGGAGTTCCGCCAGGGGATGGCCGCCCGGGCGAAGGCACTGGGGGACGACGGCGAGAGCAGCCCCGAACACTGGGAGCCACCGCTGGGAACGAGCGACGTCCATGTCGTGCTGACGGCGCTTTCGCCGACTCAGGCTCAACTCGAAACGGCGCTGGAGCGCGCGAGCAAGGCGGTGCGGGAACTTGGCGGCATCGAGGCAATCTGGCGTCAGGACTGCCATGCACTGAGCACCGGCAAGGAGCCGTTCGGCTTCAAGGACGGCATCAGCCATCCGGCCGTCGAGGGCAGCGGCATTCCAGGAAGCAATCCCCACGAGGAACCGCTCAAGGCAGGCGAATTCGTACTCGGCTACCCCGACGAAACGGGCGGCGTGTCCCCGATGCCCTGGCCTGACGTCCTGGGGCGCAATGGGACGTACGTCGCCTTCCGCAAGCTTCATCAGCGGGTGGCCGCGTTCAGGCAGTACCTGAAGGCCACCGCGAGCAGCCGGGAGGACGAGGAGTTTCTGGCGGCGAAGATGATGGGGAGGTGGCGGAGCGGCGCGCCGCTGGCGCTGTGCCCACACCACGACGCTCCCGACCTTGGCGCCGATTCGTCACGGAACAACGCCTTCCTCTATTCAGATGACCCGACCGGATACAAGACGCCTCCCGCGTCACACGTCCGGCGAGCGAATCCCCGCGACGCGTCCGTCGCCGGCGTGGTCAGACTCCATCGGATGATCCGGCGCGGAACCGCCTATGGGCCCGAACTGCCCGAGGGCATCCTCGAGGACGACGGCGCCGAGCGAGGGTTGATGTTTGCCTTCATCGGCGCGCACCTCGGACGGCAGTTCGAGTTCGTGCAATCGGAGTGGGTCAACGGCGGTGACTTTCTCGGGCTGGGCGATGCGAAGGACCCCCTCGTCGGCGCGAACGATGGGACGGGCGTGTTCTCAGTTCCAAAGCGTCCCATCCCCAGGCGCATGCAAGGCCTCCCTCGGTTCGTGGTCACCCGTGGAGGCGAGTACTGCTTCATGCCCGGGCTCCGGGCGCTGCGGTGGCTGGCGGACCTCCGGACATGAACGGCTCGGAGAGCATGGACGCCGTGGTCATGGGTGCGTCCAGGCGAGTCACTTCGAGGAGGACACGGGGTCGACGGTGGTGTCCTGGCGCGGCGCTTGGAGCGCGGGAGGCGATGCGCTCAGCGCGCCCAGGTAGAGCCGGCCGTGGAAGCCGTGAGGCTGCTGGGAGGTGAAGAGCTGCAGGCCAACGGCCTGCTTGGAGGACTGCCGTGCCTCGAGCGTCGGGCTGATGCCGAAGACGTTGCACTCCACCTCCTCATCCCAGACGCTGTAGCGGCAGACGAACTGGGTGCCTCGCTGGAAGCCCACATCCAGGGCACGCACCGAGGGAAGGGCGCGCACCACGCGAGAGCCCATGGGCTCGAAGTCGCCATCCCAGCTCACCTCCGTGGTGCGCGCGTGGACGCTGCCCGTGAGCACCAGCGTCCAGGCCTGGGGGCGCTTCGACTGAGCGTTCAGCAGATGCTGGGCCATCTGCGCCTCGCGCGCATTGCCGTGGGCCTTGTCGGAGTCGATGGCGGCCACGTCCACGTCCTTTCCAGAGACGCGCATGCGGCGGACCTGCTCGACGAGCCACAGCATGGCGCGGCTGCTGCGCCCGTCTTGGTATGTCCGGCGCCAGAAAGCACTCCCCGAGAGGAGCTCCTGAACGGCCGCTGAATCGCCGTCGCTGGCCAGGTAGCTATCGAGGAGCGACTGCTCGGAGACGGGAATCGACAGCGCCAGCGTCACCGGCAGCTCCTGGGCCGAGGCCTCGCACAACATCCGCAGCGCCGCGGACGGCACCTCCTGCGTGCCCAGGGGGTCCGCCACGAGCAGGACGCCTCCCGCAGAGAACAGGGACGAGGCCCCCGCCAAGGGAGCACCACACGCGGGAGCGGCGGAGGTGGCGGTGGTCCCACCCTTCTCGCCCCAGTTCTCCATCACCACCGAGCGAATGGGAACAGGGGAATTGCCGCCCACCAGCTCCAGCGCGGGAGCCATCTCCAGCCGCTCCAGCAGCTTCTGCTCGATACCCAGGTCGCGGTAGCCGTGCGCCGGCCGGTAGCCCTCCAGCCCAGGGATATTGGTGAAGGCATCCGCCACGGAGAGATGCCCGCCGGACCGACCGGAGGCCTCCGCAGTGTAGCCTCCCCCTTCCTGCGTGTACCTGATGCGAAAGACTCGAACGAGTGCCTGCCGGGGCCCGAGCCGCGTCCCCTGGATGTAGTAGCGCTCGGGGGGAATGACGTCCGGAATGAAGGAGGAGAACATCTCCAGTCCCCCCTCCTTCTCCATCACGTCATAGCGGCTCTTCTCCAGGATGAACCGGGCCGTCATCATCGCGTCCTCGGCGGGCACCTGATAGACGACCTCGTGCGTGGGCGTCTCGTACTGCCCCGTCTCCGGATTGTACTGGGTCGCGATACCTCGCATGCCGGTGGCGCACCCCACGCCCCCCAAGAGCCCCAGCACCAGTCCAAACCGTCGCATCGCTACCTCCATGAGACACAGGCCCTGGAGGCTGGTTTCGGGCCTCCTTGCCGCGTCAACCGCTGAAACGCTTGGGCGCGTAGGACAATATTGACATCACCCGGTGGACGATGGAATGGAGCAAGCACGGGGTTCACGGTGGTGACCTGGCGTAGCACCTGGAGCGCGGAGGCGATGCGCTCAGCACGTCCAGGTAGGGCCGGCCATGGAAGCCGTGGCCCCCCCATTCGGTCGCCGCCTCATCGGTGCGCAACGACCACAATCGGCCTCTACCGCGCGAGCCACGGGGTGAATTCGCGGCAGTGGAGCCAACGAGCATGCGAGAGGTGATCTCCAAAGGGCTGGGCCGAACGGCTTGACCTGCGCTGGGTGGACCATGCGCCCTGTCCCATGGGCAGGCATCTGTCACGTTGAAGGGGCGGATTCGTATGTCTCGGTGACTCACCACCACGCATCCCAGCAACACGCCAAACGTCGCAGTCGGAATGACAATTCATTCGATTCCCGCGGGCTCCGCCAGTCGCAAGTGCAAGACGCTTCGCCCACTTTACCTTGGTGCTCACCGGTGGCGGAGTCAGAGCGTCCATGAGCGGCCGGGCAGTGCCTCGGTGATAAGGCTTGTAATATCCACGGAAATCACGAACAGAATCGAGGGGGAGTGATGCGCAAAGAATCGTGGCTACCGTTGGCGGTGCTGCTTCTGGCGAGCATTCAGGCACAGGCGCAGGAGGCGCCGGGCCCTCGTGACCGGGCCGAGGCTGTCAAGATCATCGCGGAGCTCCGCAAGATCGTGGCGCCCGAGGGGATGGAGCGCACCGAGAAGCTCCGCCTCGGAGGCATTGACCAATGGGTCTCGATCCGCAGCCGCGACCTACGCAATCCGGTGCTGCTCGTGCTCCATGGCGGCCCCGGCTGGGTGGCGATGCCGACGAGTTGGTATTTCGCGCACGGCTGGGACGAATTCTTCACCGTCATCCAATGGGACCAGCGCGGCGCGGGCAAGACGTATGTCGCGAACGATCCGGCCACGGTCGCCCCGACGCTCACCGTCGAGCAGGTGCACGCCGATGCCGAGGAGCTCGTCAAATGGGCGCGCCAGACCTTCGGCAAGGAGAAGATCTTCGTCCTCGGCCATAGTTGGGGGAGCCTCCTCGGGCTCACCCTCGCGGAGAGGCACCCCGAATGGCTCCACGCCTATATCGGCGCCGCCCAGGGCATCGATGCGCGGGAGAGCGAGCGGCGCGGCTGGGCCTGGGCGATGGAACAGGCGCGCGCGGAGAAGAACGCAGAGGCGATCCGCGACCTCGACTCAATCGCGCCCTATGCCGTTGGCAAGACGCCGGTGCCGTTGAAGGACATCCAGCTCCAGCGCCGCTGGCTCAATTTCTTCGGGGGTGCCGCCTATCGGCGTCCCGATGCGAGCTTCGAGGGCGCAGCGGTGAATCTGTCGCCCGAATACACCGACGAGGAGGTACGCCAGGTCTGGAAGGCGCAGGATTTCTCGGTCGAGAGGCTCCTTGCCGCGATACTGACGGCGGACCTATCGCATGTGAAGCGGCTGAAGACGCCGCTGCTCCTGTTCCTCGGACGCCACGACCGCAACGTCTCGGCGATGGTTGCCGCCGAATGGTTCGCGGGCGTCAAGGCGCCGTCGAAGCGACTCGTCTGGTTCGAGCAGTCGGCGCACGAGCTGATGGCCGAGGAGCCGGGCAAGGTGCTGCTCTCACTCGTCCGCTATGCCCGTCCGATCGCCGAGCGCGCCGGCGATGTCGCGCCCGCCAGCACCCAATAGAGCAGGCCACAGCGAGGAAGTGAGGCTGCAGCCAAGCCCCTGTCTCCTCCATCTCCGCCGCGAGCTGACCAGGCGCACGTCGCGCGCCTGCGCCCTTGCGTTGAGTGTTGACGACAGGGGAAGCCTCGTCCCCTGTTCTTTCAACCAGGGAGCACATGGGGCATCTTCCGAATCTGTAGAGCCAAGGACCCTGCCAGTGGTGGCCGACATGAACGCATCCGTACCGACTGAAATCACGCACCAGGTTTCAAGCGCCTGCTCAGTGATTGGCCGTCACCTGGCCAGTTCGCTGCAGGCCATACACCTCTTCGGCTCGGCAGTTGATGGAGGGCTGAAACCACACAGCGACATCGATTTGCTGGTAACCGTCAGCGCCCCATTGACCGAAGCCGTTCGACACGCGCTGCTCAAGGAGCTGTTGTCGGTCTCGACATGGCCAATGACGCGTGAATCGCTCCGCCCTCTCGAAGTGACCGTTGTCGTCCGGGATGCGGTCGTCCCTTGGCGCTACCCGCCGTCACGCGAACTTCAATTCGGGGAATGGTTGCGCGGAGAAATGGAAGCCGGCCACGTCCAGCCCGCCATCGTGGACCCCGACCTGACAATCTTGCTGGCGAAGGCAAGGAGACACAGCATCTGCCTGTTGGGCGAGCCAGCAACCGACCTCTTCGACCCCGTACCCCGGACCGATCTGGCGAGAGCGTTCTACGACACCGCTCTCCAATGGAACGAACCTGCGGACTGGCGTGGGGACGAAAGGACCGTGGTGCTTGCGCTGGCTCGCATCTGGTTCAGCCTGTCGACGGGGGGAATCGCCCCCAAAGACGTTGCGGCCCAGTGGGTCATTGAACGCCTGCCGGATGAACATCAAAGTATCATGCGCAGTGCGCGGGCGTCTTACCTTGGAGAGACGCAGGACGATTTGGCACGGAGAGGCCCGGAAGTCGCCGCGTTCGTGCACTGTGCCAGGACGGCCATCGAACGAATGTACTTGGAATGGCAGTCCGGCAATCCGGCGGCTCGCTGAACCTGTGCCTACCTGAAATTCGGTCGCTGCGTCCTGTGCGCGTCAAGGCGAGTGGGCGCGGCGGGCGAGCACGGCCTGGCCGCCCGCAGGCATCTCACCACGCCCAGCGCAAAGTTGGCGGACACGTCAGCCTCCGTCGCTGACGTGTCAGTGACACGGGATTCCCCTGGCCCCCGGAGACTGGCATCACCGCAAGGAGTTGTAATGACTGGAGTCGTTCTTCCACAGGCCCTGGCTCGAACATTGCTCTCCTCGCCGGCGCATCCAGCCACGGCACCTCCCACCAACCTCAGAGCTCCCTGTGCAAAACAAGACCTGGACCGACGCAGCCCTCCTCGATCATCTCCAGAAAGCCGTCTACTTGGAGCTGTGGACCATCCCCCTCTATCTGACGGCCGCCTATTCCTTGCAGGTTCCTGGCACGAACGCTCAGCTCCCGCCCCAGCAGGTGACCGTTCGCGGAAAGAAGAACCCCAATCGAAGCCGGGAGCAGCTCGCCTTCAACAACATCTACTCGGTCGTCGTACAGGAGATGCTACACCTCGAACTGGCCAGCAACCTCTTCAATGCGCTGTTCGCCCCCAAGGGATACTCGCCGAAGTTCACAGGCGAATGGGCGCCGCGGTACGACAAGTTCCCGTCCTGGATCGCGGTCAACAAGCCCGTGAAGCTCGGGCCGGTGAACCCTGAGCAAATGTCCCTCCTGGCCGCCATCGAGACCCCCGAGCCAAAGACCGATGGCGCGCCGAACGGGCCGCAAGATGTCTACGATTCCATCGGTCAGTTCTACAAGGCCATCGAGCAGGGCATCAATCAGCGCTGGAACGAACTCTACCAGCCCGACGCGGACCACCGGCAGAAGAGCGAATTCGCCAACCCGCAATACAAGGGAGACGACTACGCCAGGTTCAGCAGCACCATCGGCGGTGACAGCCGCACCGCGCTGAAACAGGCGAATGAGGTGCTCCAGGCCATCGTCGGGCAGGGCGAGGGCAACTTGGGACCCGTCATCGACCCAGAGCTCCGCCCCGAGGATGCCAACGACCTGGAGGATCAGTTCAGCCATTTCGCGCGATTCCGGATGGTGCAGGCAATGCTGAAGTTCGGCGGCCCGCTGGAGACCTACCCCACCACAGGGGGCAGTGGGCTCGCGGCCGCGCAGCAGCAGCTCACCGCCGGATTCACGAGCCTCTTGACCGCGTTGGAGAAGGGCTATGCCGGGGACGACGAACTCGACCTCGGTAGCATGTGGGCTCTTCCCAAGCAGATCGTGTCCGTGTGGTCCGCGGGCGGAGTGCCGCAGTTCTAAGAATCCCTAACAAAGCCAGGGCTGAGCTGAACGTTGGAAAGGGCCAGCTCCCTGTTTCGCCGCGTCGCGTGTCTTGACGCGGCAGGAATAGGCTCGCTGTGCCTAGCCCAAGTTTAATCGCTGCGTCATGGCGAGTGCGCGACGCGCGGTCGCCGCTCTGCATGGACCGGAGAGGCGAAGCCGGAAGCACCCATATTTTGTATTTCTTTCGACACACCTGAATAGAAATGAACAGTCGTTTCATCATGAAGAACAGAGGGGGTTGTGTGCTCATGCGGATGAAGGCCGGTCTGGCCCTGGCGGCTGCGGTCAGCAGTTTGATGACGGGGTGTGTGGAGGAGTCCTCTCGGGACCAAGCTCCAGAAGGGCTCGCGAGCAAGGACGATGCGCGCGTGCACGAACTGAGCAAGGCGACCAGTCGGGGCCGCGAGTTCTGGCTGGCCTTCCCGGGGAACTACCAGGCCACCGCGGTGCTCACGTTGTTCATCGCCAGTGACACGGCGACGACGGGACAGGTTCGCGTTCCGGGACAGGGGCTGTCCTTCGACTTCTCGGTGACGCCGGGGCAGGTGACGGCGGTGGCGCTGCCCTCCTCGGTGGCACAGGTGGCCGTGGATGGCGTGGAGTCCAAGGGCATCCACGTCACCGCGGGCGCGGACATCTCCGTGTATGGGCTCAACCGGCTCCTGCAAACGACGGATGCGTTCCTGGGCTTGCCCACCGCGAGCCTGGGCACGGACTACGTGGTGCAGGCCTATCCGAACGTCAACGTCGTCAACGGCTCGCAGTTCTCCGTCGTGGCCACGGAGGACGCGACGGAGGTGACCATCACCCCCGCGAGTGTGGTGGGCAACCACGCCGCGGGAGTGCCCTTCCACGTGGCGCTGAACAAGGGGCAGGCGTATCAGCTTCGCAGCACGGGGGCCGCGCCCTCGGACGTCTCCGGAACGCTCGTTCATGCCACGCGCCCGGTGGCGGTCTTCGGCGGGCATCAGTGCGCCAACATCCCGGATGGCACCACGATCGCCTGTGACTACCTGGTGGAGCAGCTCCCCCCGACCTCGACGTGGGGGCGGCGCTTCGTGACCGTGCCGCTGGCCACACGCCTCGGCGGGGACACCTTCCGCTTCGCGGCCGCCAGGGACGGCACGCAGGTGAGCCTCAACGGCGCGGTGGTGGCGCAGCTCCAGCGCGGCCAGGTGTTCCAGACGAACATCCAGGGCTCGGCGAGCATCACCGCCAACGAGCCCATCCTCGTGACGCAGTACTCCAATGGCTCTGGCTTCGATGGCATCCCGTCCGACCCGTTCATGATGTTGGTGCCGCCCTTCGAGCAGTTCGCCGCCCAGTACACCGTCACCACTCCGAGCTCGGGGTTCCGCAGCAACTTCGCCAACATCGTGGTCCCCAACGACGTCGTGGCCGAGGTGATGCTGGACGGAGCGCTCATCCCGGCGAGCCAGTTCCAGGCCATCGGGACCAGCGGCTTCTCCGGGGCCCAGCTCCCCGTCGCGCTGGGGGCGCACCGCCTGTCCGCGCCGCAGCCCTTCGGCGTCATGCTCTATGGGTTCGATGCCTACGACTCCTATGGCTACCCGGGAGGAATGGCCCTGGCGCCCGTGGCGGAGGTGAGCAAGCTCACGCTGTCGCCCAGAGAGGGCGTCGCCGTCGTGGGGGACCTCTACTGCGTGACGGCCACGGTCCAGGACGCCGCGGACCGGCCGCTCGCGGGCGTGCGAGTGGACTTCGCTTCGTCCGGAGTGAACTCCGCCTTGGCCTCCGTGAACACCACCGCCGACGGGCAGGCCGAGTTCTGCTTCGAGGGCACCGCCCCCGGCGAGGATGCGGTGACCGCGAGCATCGGCTCGGTGACCGACCAGGTGCGGGTGACCTGGACGAAGCCCAACGCCCCGCCCATCGTGGACGCCGGGCCCGACCTGGAGGGCATGGCCTCCCAGCAGTTGACGCTGCGGGGCTCGGCCTCGGACCCGGATGGTGACCCGCTCACCTATTCCTGGAGCTATGTGGCGCCCCCGGGCGTGCACTGCACCTTCGGGTCGCCTTCAGCCCCGGTCTCGAGCATCCAGTGTGACGGGGCCGGCATCGTCACCGTGTCGCTGACCGTCAATGACGGCACCGCGACCGCCACCGACACCGCTCAGGTGGTGCTCGGCTGGGCGTCGGAGCTCACGATGTGCGGCCTGCCCCGCTACACGAACGGGACCTCCATCAAGGCGTGCGGCTGGGCCACCGCGGGCGGCAGCAGCACGGGCATCGTCTCCGCGTACTTCACCGTGGATGGCGGCGCGCCCATCCCCGTCATGCCCGACGCGGGCGGCGGCTACGTCACCACCCAGCTTCACCTCACGGAGGGGACGCACGTGGTCCGGCTGAGCGTCGTGGACGCGCTGGGGCACGTGACGTGGCGCGAGCAGACGGTGTCCGCGGACTTCACGCCGCCGGTGCTCGTCATCCTGTCGCCCACCGAGCAGGAGACCAACCCCGACCCGGTCGTCTCGATGGTCATCCAGGAGCAGGACGCCAGCCCCGCCACGGTGGTGACCCAGGGAATCGTGACGGAGGACGTGCCCGCGGGCAGCAACGTGCTGCGGCACACGGTGAACCTGGTGCACCGCGACTGGTCGCTCGTCCACGTCCGGGCCACGGACGCCGCGGGCAATACGACCGAGGTGGTGGCGCGCGTATACGTGGCGCCCTGAGCGCGGCGCGGCCCAGGGCGGGAGAATGACGCTCGCCCGGGCCGGAACGTCCACCCGCGCGGCGCGCCGCGCGTCCCGTGCTTGACGGGCGCGCGGCGTTCGCCTGGGCGATGGGGCCGAGATCGCCCGCGCTCGCCTTCGCAGGCCCGTTCAGCCCGGAGACGCCAACCCGAGCTGGACGCCCCTGTTCGTCACGACCAAGGGCCTGGTGGCTGAGCAGGGACACGCAATCGTCCGCCGGCCCGAACGTAGCCGCTCCGGAAGCCGCCGACCGGCTTCAGGAGATGTCGCGATGGATTCCGTTCTGGCTGGACTGCGTCAAAGCCTGCGCTCGCTGGGCCGCAGCCCCGGCTTCACGCTGGGGTGTGTACTGATGCTGGCGGTGGGCATCGGAGCGAGCACCGCGCTCTTCAGCGTGGTGGAAGGCGTTCTGCTGCGTCCCCTGCCCTATCCGCGCCCCGAGCGCCTCGTGGAGCTCTCCCAGCGCGCGGCGGACGGCCATCCAATGCGGTTCTCGGACCCCAACTTCGAGGATGTGCGGACGCGCGCTCGCACCGTCTCGGCGCTGGCCCAGGTGTCGGGAGCGGCGAGCGTCGCCGTCACGGGCGCCGACGAGCCGGCCTTCGCCACGCTGGCGCTCGCCTCACGCGACTTCTTCCCCGCCTTCGCGGTACGGCCTGTCCAGGGGCGCCTCTTCGCGGAGGAGGAGCAGCAGGAGGGAGGTGCTCCCGTGGTGATGGTGAGCCACGCCTTCTGGAAGCGCTATCTGGGCGCACGGCCGCTGCCCCTTCCGGACACCCTCACCTTCGAGGGGCGCGCTTACACCGTGGTGGGCGTGATGCCCGAGTCCTTCGACTACCCGGTGGGCACGCAGCTGTGGGTTCCGCGGGAGCTGGTGCCCCCCCTGCCCAGCCGCACCGCACACAACTGGCGGGTGGTGGGAAGGCTGGCGGACGGCGTCGACCTCCAGGCCGCGCGAGTGGAGCTCACACACATCGCCCGCGAGCTCGAAGCCCAGTACGGCCAGGACACGCGGATGCATGACATCGCCGTGGAGCCCTTGCAAGAGAGCCTGGTGGGCCGCGTGCGGTCCACGCTCTACCTGCTTGCGGGCGCCGCGGCCTTCCTGCTGCTGGTGGCGGGCGCCAACGTCACGAACCTGCTGCTCGCCCGCGCGGCCACCCGTGCCCGGGAGCTCGCCATTCACGTGGCCCTGGGCGCGGGGCCCGGAGCGTTGATGCGGCGATTCCTCATGGAGTCGCTCCTGCTCTCATTGGCGGGAGGCGCACTGGGGGCGGTGCTTGCCGCCTGGGGCGTGCGCGCGCTGCTCGCGGCCGAGCCGGGCCACCTGCCACGGGTCGACGAGGTGGGGGTGAACGCCACGGTGCTCCTCTTCTCCCTCGGGCTCTCGCTGCTGCTCGCACTGGGGCTGGGGTTGCTGACGGCGCTGCGCGCGGCGCGGCAGCCCCCGGGGGCCGCGCTGGCGGGCTCGGGGCGCACGCACAGCGGAGGAGGGAGCGCCGAGCGCACGCGCCGGGCCCTCGTCGTGGGGCAGCTCGCGCTCGCATTGGTCCTCCTGGTGGGCGCGGCGCTGCTCGGGCGGAGCCTGATGGGGCTGCTCTCGCTGGACCCGGGGTATCGCACCGAGGATGTCGCGGTGCTCAGCCTCGTGCTCCCCCCGGCAAAGGACGAGGCGCAGGGGCGGCACAACGTGCAGTTGCAGGAGCACCTCCTCTCGCGACTGGCGGCGCTGCCCGGCGTGCGCGCGGTGGGCGCCGTGAGCAGCTTCCCGCTCGAGGGAAGCCCGGCGGGAGATGGCACCTTCATCGTGCTCAACCGCCCCGACGAGGTGGGGAACTTCGAGGACTTCGGGCGGCTGGCGCGCGAGCCCGAGCGCACCGGCTCCGCCGAGTACCGCGTGGCGAGCGAGGGCTACTTCGCCGCGCTCGGCATCCCGCTCGTGCGCGGGCGTCTGTTCGATGCACGCGACACCGTCGACGCGCCGCACGTGGCCGTCATCAGCGAGTCGCTCGCGAAGGCCCGCTGGCCCCACGAGGACCCGCTGGGCAAGCTCATTCAGTTCGGCAACATGGACGGGGACCTGCGTCCCTTCACCATTGTCGGCGTGGTGGGGGACGTGCGGGAGCAAGGGCTGGATGACGCGCCCAGGCCCATGTTCTATGGCGGCTCCCGGCAGCGTCTGCGGGCCTCCTCCCGCTTCCACCTCGCCGTACACGGGCCAATGGGCTCCGCTGCCCTGGTCACCGCGGCGCTGCCGGTGCTGCGAGAGCTTGCCCCCGAGCTGCCCTCGCGCCTGTCCACGGTGGAGGGATTGCTCGCGGGCTCGCTCGCCCCCAGGCGCTTCAGCCTCCTGCTGCTGGGCGCCTTCGGTGCGATGGCGCTGCTGCTCTCGGTGGCGGGCCTCGCGGCCGTCGTGTCCTACGCGGTGGCGCAGCGCACGCGGGAATTCGGTATCCGCTTCGCGCTGGGCGCGACGACGGAAGACGTGCTGGGGCTGGTGCTCCGGCAGGCGGCGCGGCTCGCGGGGCTGGGAATCGTGCTCGGCGTGCTGGGGGCCCTGGGGCTCAGCCAGGTGCTCGCGGGGCTCGTGTACGGAGTGAGCACCACGGACCCGCTCGTCTTCCTCGTGGTGGCGCTCCTCCTGCTCGGCGTGGCGCTGCTCGCGAGCTGGCTGCCGGCCCGACGTGCTTCGCGCGTGGACCCGATGACCGTGCTTCGCTCGGAGGCCTGAAGCGCCTGTGCCTGCCCGAAGTCTGGCTGCTGTGCCCATTCGCGCATCACGGAGGGTTCTTCTCATGTCTCCCGTCGCTGTCTCGCGCAGGGCCCCGTGTGGGGAGCTACGCGAGCCAGCGCCAGTCTGAGTCCTCCAGCAGCGGAAGCTGGCCCCTGCGGCGGCGGGCGGAGACCTCCTCGTGCCAGGTCTCCCGTCCGCCCAGGAGCGGCCAGGCGCGTGAAACGGTGCCCCGCGGGTCGGGAGTGAAGTTGAGCAGCAGCATGCGGTTGACGCGGTCGACGGTCTCCGGCGTCGTTCCGGCGCGCAGCTGAAGCTCCGCGCTGAACAGGGCGCCCTCCTCGCGGACGGCGTTCCAGGGACGAGGCCGGACGATGAACGGCCACAGGCCCAGCAGCGGAGGCTCCACGCCTTCGAGCAGCGCCGCGTGAAGCCGGTCATGGCCATCCAGCACCACCCACTTCGCCAGGATGTCCACGAAGAGCAGCAGCACGGGCGGCAATGTCCCGTCCCGCGCGCGCTTTCGCCAGCTCTTCACACGCCCATCCTCGGACGCAGAGAGCGCGCGCAGCCCGAGCACGGCGCCCGGCCGCTGTTCCGGCAGCGACTCCCACCAGTCCTCCTTCCACGCGAACAGGAACCGCGTCATGGCGGCCAGCGAGTGCGGTGGCAGCGGAGGCTGACCAAAGCCCCACTCCATGGGGGAGACTGGGTGCCGCTCCGCCTTCTCCGCCGCGATGGCGCGCACGGGGCGCAGACACCAGTGGCCAGCGTGGAGCACTGGCAGGGGTGCATCCACGAGCGCTCGCGCAACCCGCCAACTCCAGGCCTCCCACCACGCCTCGGAGCCGGGTGAGGCCTCCACGGCCCGGACCTCGGGTGCGGACAGCGGCGGCAGGACTTGGGGAGCGGTGGCCGTTCCCCGAACGAAGACCGCGCGGTCCCAGTAGGAATCGATGCGGGTCCATAGCAGCGTCTGGCCCCCGCCGCGCAACCGGATCCGGTAGTCCGGAGCGGCATCCAGATGCACCGAGGGCCGCCGCGCCCAGCGGCCCGTGGAGGGCACGCTCAGCAGCAGCCCAGGGCCAGGGGTCTCCAATCCCCAGCTCCGGGTGTCATCGGCGACGATGGAGACTCCTGGGTTCATGCGACGCGCTCCTCGAGATGCTCGGTACCCACGGGCCCCTGAAGCGTACCCCGAGGGAAACCCGTGCCGCCGACCGCGCCAGGCAGCGGCGATTCGGAATGCCTTGGGCCTACATTCGGACGGCTGATTGAGCCCGGCGACATCTATCGCGCACATGTTCGACATTGAGGCCCCACCATTCTTCGGGCCCCATCTGCAAGACGATGCATGGAATGACGCGTTTGCTAACGCATGCTTCTCGCTGGCCCCGCACATCCGAAACCACATCTGGGTGATATCCCAATCCCCAGATTCCGGTGTCTAATGAGGCATGCACGAAAACACGTGGAAATGGAGCACGGTGGGGATGTTCCTCCTTGGAATGGGAGCGCTCATTCCCACGTCGGCGCACGCCTGTGCCGCCCCCAACTGCATGGTGGGGGTGCGCTTTCCCCTCCCCGAGGACGGCGGTGCGGTGCCCTCGAACATCCCCGGACTGGTGACGGTGCCGCCGCTGCTGGAGAGCGTGGATTCGTCCACCGTTCGGCTGCTGTTGCCGGATGGAACGCAGGTGCCCGCGACCGTCACGCCGGGCGCGCATCAGACGCAGGTCCTGGTCCCGGACGCACCGCTGGTGCCAGGCACCACGTACCGCATCGAGGCAAAGGGTGTCTGTCAGTTCCAGCCAACCCAGACCGAGTCCGTAACCTTCACCGCCGGCCCCGCACTCCCTCTACCCACGACCACTGGCACCCTGACGGCCGACACGCCGAGCCAGGGCATCTTCAACGTGTACGGAGATTCGAGCTGCGGCGACAGGCAGGTGGAAGGGAACTTCACCACGCTGCGCTTTACGCCGTCACCGGAGCTGGTGCCGTTCCTTCCGTGGGTGCATTGGACGGTGGAGGTGGACGGCGAGCCCTGGTCGTATGCGAAGCACAGCGGGCTGACCTCCACTGGTGAGGAGAGCCCCGAGCCGCGTCGCTATGAATACAACCGGCAGCTGCTCTTCCTCTATACATTCTGTGACTACGTAGGCTGCGCTGATTCCTACCAGCGGCCGCCCATCGAAAGCCTCCCGCCCGGACGACACCGGGCCACGCTCAAGGCGACGCTGGAGCACGCGAACATCACGCTTCCCCCCGTGAGCGTGGACTTCGAGTTGAGCTGCGCGGCACGGGTCGCGAACGCGGGAATGAGCCAGATGAGCGGATGCTCGGATGGGGGGACCGAGATGGACGGAGGTATCGTGGACGGAGGTATCGTGGACGAGGACCCGCTCCCCGAGCCGGTCGACACCAAGAAGGGCTGCACCCAGGCCGGCGGAGGACTGACGGTGCTGGGCCTGCTCTCCACGCTCTGGCTCTTGGGCGGCCGGAACTCGCGCCGCGCGAAATAGCTGGCCACACATGCGCCATGCTCCAAGAGCGACGGTTGCTCGCTCGCATATCCGGGTCCGAACCTGGATACGCAGCCTCCAGAATCCATACAGGTGAATCATGGGACAGACCGCAGACCCCTCGAAGACGTCGCCGCTGGTCCTGACGAATCCCAAGGGACTGTTCGACCCGGCGCCCTACGGCTTCTCGCACGTGGCGCAGGTGGCGCCGGGCACCCGGCTCATCTACCTGGCGGGGCAAGGTGGAGAGAATGAGACCGGGGCCCTCCAGCCCGACTTCCGTCTCCAGGTGCGACAGGCGTTCCAGAACATCCGCACGGCCCTGGAATCCGTGGGAGCCGGCGTCGGTGATGTCGCCAAGCTCACGATGCTCGTGGTGGACCACACGGAGGAGAAACTCCGGATCATCGGCCCCGAGTTGGACGCGGCCTGGAACGGCGGCATGAAGCCGACCTGTACGCTGATTCCCGTCCCTCGGCTGGCGCTGGACGGGATGCTCTTCGAAGTCGAAGCGGTCGCTGTCCTACGTGCCTGACAGCGCGTAGCCGCATGGGATGAACCCGCCCTCCGCATCGCGGTGGGTGATGGCATCTGCAGTCGGTCATGCCGGCCAGCGTCCGCGCCCGCCGCCAGGAGCACGCCGCACCGTCCGGTTGCGAGCGCCGCTTTCAATGCCAGCGCGCGCCTCCTCCGCTTGACTCTCCCCCAAGGGGAGACCGCCACCCTCCGCGCATGTCACCCGAAGACGCGTCTCGGAGGAAGGTCATGGCGGTAGTCCTTGGAACACTCATCCTGCTCGTGGGAGCGGCTGCGGGCACCTGGTGGTGGATGGGGCGAGCACTCTTCCGGCCGGGCACCGTGGAGAAATTACTGGCCGCGCGGGGCGAAACGCTGGAGGTTCCTCCTGGACAACGAGCGGACGCCCCGTCCTGGCAGGTGTCGCCGGACGTGCGCCTCCATCATGTCGCCGTGGGCGACGGGCGGGACGTCGTCGTCGTGCATGGCGGCCCCGGCCTCCCCCCGGCCAAGCCCTGGCGCGCGGCGGCCATGACAGGCGACTCCCTGCGCTGGCACTTCTTTGACCAGCGAGGCTGCGGCGCCTCTTCACGTCCCTTTACCCACGCTCCACCCGGCGGCACGTGGCAGACCCTGCAGACGGTGGAGGCTCGACTGGGACTCGCCGCGCAGCTCGCGGACCTTGAGCGCATCCGGCGCCTGCTCGGCAAGGAGCGCCTCACGCTGGTGGGACACTCCTTCGGAGCCCTGGTGGCCGCGCTGTACGCCGCGGAGTGGCCCGAGCGGGTGGAGGCCCTCGTGCTGGTGGCACCCGCGCCGTTGGTGACGATGCCCGCTGGCGACGGCGACCTCTTCACCCAGGTGCGGGCCCGGCTTGACGAGGCAGGCCAGCGCGAGCTGGCGGCGTGGATGAAGCACACCTTCGACTTCCCTGCCCGCCTGAAGGACGACGAGGCCCGGCTCGCCGAGCACTTCGCCGCCTTCGGACCGCTGTACGTCCAGGCCATGCGGCGCGAGCATCCCGACGCGAAGCTTCCCGGCTCCGGTGCCGCCGGAGGCTTTCTCTCGCTGGGGCTCTACCTGAGCCTGGGCCGGCATCACGACTGGAGCGACTGGCTGCGCCGGGTGCGCGCGCGCACGCTCGTCATCCATGGCGCCCAGGACCTCCAGCCCCGCTCGGCCACCGCGCGCGTGGTAGAAGCGCTTCCCCACGCGCGGCTGGTGGAGCTGGCGGGCAGCGGGCACTTTCCCTTCGAGGAGCAGCCCGAGTTGTTCGCGGCCACGGTGCGCGCCTTCCTCTCGGAGGAGCTTCCTGGGCCCGACTCTTCGCCCACGTCCATGCGAAGGAGCGCACCCCATCCGTCCCCTTGCGCGAGACGCACCTGCGCGTAGGCACGGCGAATGGCGACTCATGGCTGACCGAGCTCGCTCTGTCTTGGGAGCGGAACAGGCTTCGGAGCACGGCCTGAGGCGGGCTGCGGTCCTACCGAGCCCAACGCCAAGCCCGACGAGGAGGGCGGGGCCCGCGCGGGCTCAGTCGGCGCCCGGAAGCAGCGAGGGGGCGGAGAAGAAGAGCAGCCCACGGCTCAGCATGGGGAGCCATGCGCTGTAGTGGTCGTCGCCGGGAAACTCCAGGTACTGGACCGCGAAATCGCCGCCGCCCATCGCCTCGAGTTCCACGGCGAGCGCACGGGCATTGTCGACCATCCGCCGCTCGGCGGCGAACATGCCCCGCGTCCCCTCACTCTGGCGCGGCTTCTGCTCCAGCCCTCCTACCGTGAGCAGCACACGCGTCTTCACCGGGGTCCGCGCGAACCGCTCCAGGAAGGCCTTCTTCTCGGTGAGCACGTAGCGATCGTTCCACCAGATGGACGGGCTCCCCGCGATGAAGGTGTCGAAGGACGTGGGCCTCGTGAAGAACGCATGCAGCACCAGGAGGCCGCCATAGGAGTGGCCCATCAGCGCGGTGCGCGAGCCGTCGATCGGCAATCTCGAAGCAAGCGCGGGCTCGAGCTCCTTCTTCAGGAAGTCCAGGAAGCGATCCGCCCCACCCTGCTTCTTCGAGAACCCATCCCCCGTGTTCGAGAGATTCGGGGCGGGCGGCGTGTAGTCCTCACCGCGTGCCTGGTCGTTGTGGGCCTGGTCACCCGGGTAGGTCAGCCCGACGATGACCGGTGTGGCCGCCGCGACGCCGAAGCCCCGCGCGAGCCTGGGGAGGGCGCGTGTGAGGCGCTCCAGGGAGGGAAAGTGCGCACCGCCATCCAGCAGGTAGATGACCGGATGGCCGGCGGCGGGCGCGGGGCCCTCGGGGACCGCCACGTACAACCGGTGGGTCCGTCCGGTGTGGGTCGAGTCGAGATCGAACTGGAAGGTGTCCTGGAGCGTCACCGGAGCCCCGTCCACCCGAGCCACCGGCGCGGCGCGGGACACCGGCCCCGAGGCGCAACTGGCGGTCAGCAGACCCGCCGCGAGGAGCACGTGGAAGCGTGCGGCGAGCAGCGGGTTCAGCAAGCGCTGCCCAAGGGAGCGCGCCAGTACGAGAGGGATGAAGAGACTCATGGCGGGAGACCTGGTGATGACGGATGAACCGGAGCCCCCGCCCATGCACGGCGGGGCTCCGAACGGCAGGCCGGTGGCTAGCGAATCCGGAGGAGGCCGCGCACCTGGCCCTCGACGACCGTCTTCGCGTCCCCGAGGCCCGTCTCGGGGCTCATGAGGCGGAAGCGCGTCTGGGCGTTGTCATTGATGAACTCCGGCAGCACCAGGAGCTCACCAGGATTCTGCGGGATGGTGCGACCGTTGGTGGGCACGAGGTCATCCCGGACGACGGGCGTCGCGGTCGGCGCGTCGCCGAGGGTGACCTCCCACAGGCTCCACCAGGCGCCCACGGCGGCGCTCTGCCCGTTGAACGTCCGCTCGGCGGTCACCGCGGCGTCCCAGGCGGACTGCGCGGCGGCCTTGTTCATCACCCGCAGGTAGCCCTTGCCGGGAGCTCCAGGCAGGAGCATGGCGGCGATGTCACCCTCCGTCCCCGGGTTGATGAAGGAATCGAGCGTGGTGGACCACGCATCGAACTCGCCCGTCGCGGGATCGAAGCGGACCATGCAGGGCGCGCCGGTGGTCCCGGGAGACACGAAGTGCGCTCCGCTGCCCAGGGACTCGGTGGCGTAATAAATCTTCCCATCCGTGTGCTTGACGCCGTCGCGCGCCCAGCCGCAGCGATTGTCGACCTTGACGGTCACCTCGTCGGTCTGCGTGTCCACGATGACCAGCGCCGTCTTCGCCGGAACCGTCTTCACGTCCGCGGCGTGCCAGCCACCGGCGATGATGACGTCGTTGCCAGCGGTGATGGCCAGGCTCTGCGAATAGCGGAACGAGAAGTCGCCATCCTTGAGCTGGGACGTCAGGTCCTTCGACGTGATGATGGCGAGGTCCTGGGGATTCCAGATGACCAGCTTGTAGTTCACGTGGTCGAAGTAATAGGCCTTCGTCTCGCTGACGAAGTAGTGCTGGGACTGATAGCCACCGGTCGCGGCGACACCCTGGCTGGTGAACGAAAGCGGATCGCCGGCCTTGAGCGAGCCATCCGCGTTGAGGGTGTAGGGGGTCACCGTCGGCAGCCTCGAGCTGCTGACGATGAACTTGCCGGTGCCCGGAAGGCCGGCGGCGATGTACGCGTCCGCGGGAAGCTCGATTGCGTCGCCAATCCCGACGGTCTGCGCCTTCTCGATGTCGTCCAACGTCACCAGGTAGCTCTGGGTGTTTCCACCAGCGATGGCGACCTGGGTGATGGCGGCGTAGAGGGGCCCGGCGGTTCCAGCGTCGGGGTCCACCTGGGGGCCGTCCGAATCCGAGCAGGCCGTGGCGAACACGGCGAGGGTGAGGAGTGAGGCTTTCAGCTTCATCGGGCTTCCTTTTAGCGAAGGGTTCCTGCGAGGAGACTCGAAGCGCCTCAGCGGGCGCTCAGAGCTCAACCGTGGCGCGCGCGGAGAACGCGCGGCCCGGCTTCTGGACACCGACGATGTCGAAGGCGGGAGCGTCGGTGAGATTCTGGAGGTTGAAGGAGAAGGAGAAGGCGCGCCCCTCGAACCGGGAGCGGTAGGTGAGCGCGGCGAAGTGCAGCACCTGGGTGGGCACCCGCGCCTTGTCACCACCCCGCCCTGCGCTCTCCCAAGAGCGGTAGAACGACTCGACGAAGCGGGTCGTCCACTCCAAGCCAAGAGCGTCCTGGGCGCTCAAGAGCTGACGCTTCTGGAACCGCGCGGTCGCCGAGGCCTGGAGCCAGGGAATGTTGGGCATGCGGTCCCCGTGAAAGCGGGCGAACTGGCCTTCCCGCGCGAGGTTGCGGAAGTCAAGCCAGGTGACGGTGCCGGTGAGCCCCACCCAGTCGCCGGGTGAGTCCCAGTCCACGCCTGCGTGCGCCGAGAAGGAGCGGGCGTGGTCCACGTTCTCGTAGGCCTGCGTGGCGTCGCCGGGGAAGAGCTGGATGAGGTTCTCGACGTCTCGGACGCCCGCGACCGCGTTGGCGCCGAAACGGCCAACGGACGTGACGATGGGGAGGAGCTCCACGCCCAGGTTGGCGTTGTGACTCGACTCGGGGACGAGCGCCGAGTTCTCCACGAGCAGGCCCCCATCACCAAAGAGCTCGTCCACCCGCGGCATCCGCGTGGTCCGCTCATAGGACGCCTTGAGGAGCAGCCCCCGCGTCAGACTGAAGCGCAAGGTGTCACCGAAACCACCGGCCCACCGGCGCTCCGCGGCCTCCTGCCTCGTTCCCGAGGCGAAGCGCTGCAAGTAGCCCTTCACGAACACGGTGTTCTCGAACCTGCCGTCCCAGAGAAGCTGACGATGGGAGAGACCTCCGAAGGCGGACGTGAGCGCGAGCGGCACCCGGAGAGGGTCCTCCTGCTGCAGACGGGTGAGGTAGGCGTTCTCGCCGCTTCGGTCACTGTCATCGACGCCGAGCGAAACCTCGAGGTCCTCCGGGTCGAGCAGCGTCCCGAGGAGCCGCACGCGGCCGAACAACGTCTGGCGCGTCTGGGTGTTCTCCAGCGGCGTCGAGCCAGTCTCCCCGGCCCTCGCCCGCGTCGCACGGCAGGCGCCGTACCAGTCGTATAGACAGTCGGAGGCGTCGAGAAGCTCGCCCACACGCTGGTTGTACCCGGCGATGGCGAGCACCTTCAGCCGCTCATGGGGCGACACCTCGTAGCGAAGCCCGAGGCCCCAACTCTCCTGCGCGGAGGTGACCGCGCCATAGGGCTGGATCATGAACTGATCGTGCGGGACCTCCTTGTCGTAGCGACCGAGGTAGCCATTGAGCACGAGCCGGTCGATACCCGGTAGTGCCTCGAACCCCACCTCGATATCGCCTCCGGTGCCCCGATAGGCGTCGTGGTTGCGGCGCAGGGCGCGCGGAGAGACGCGCCCTGTCGCCGGGTCATCCACGGGGACAGTGACGACGTAGTCGTTCTGCGCGCGGTCGTGGAATCCCGCTGCCCGCACGAAGACGTGCTCATGGGCCCGCCACGTCAGCCTGCCAGTCCCTCGGTAGCTGCCGAAGGACCCGCCCTGGAGCGACAGGGACGCGCCGGTTTCGGGCTTCGCGAGGTCGGAGCGCAGGTGGATGGCACCGCCCAGCGCGTCCGTCGCGAGGCGCACCGGGACGACGCCGTTGAAGACCTCGAGTTGCCGGATGAGCGAGACCGGAACACTTCCCAGTCCGTAGACATAGGGCGAGTACTCGATGGGGACGCCGTCGAGGAGGACTCGCACCTGGTCGCCAGAGAGCCCCCCGAGCGAGAGCTGGGTCCGGCTCCCCATCCCGCCCGTCCGCTGGACCTGCACGGCAGAGGCACGCGTCAGCACCTCCGCGAGGTCCTCGGCGCGCTCATGGGCCTTCTCCAATTCGACGACGTCCACGGCCTCCGAGCCGCGCACCAGGGCGCGGGCTTCGGTCGACCTGGCGCGGACGACCGAGGTGAAGCCAGGAGGAGCGGGAGGCTCTGGCTCCTCGGAAGGCTGCGCGGTCGCCTCTTCCGCGGGCGTGTCGGGAGCGACTTGGGCGACATCCTCGGCGCCTGACGGAGCTACCTCGGGATGACGGGCGAGGACGAAGTGGTGGATGAACTCGAACTGGCAGGAGACGGGGTTGCCGTCCTGCATCGCCGGGGAGAAGCGCGCGTTCTCGAGCGCGCTCACGGCCGCCTCATCGAGTCCGTGCCCAAGTCCCTCGACCACCTCCGCGCGCGTGACCCGGCCCTCCGCATCAAGCGTCAGGAGGAGCTTCACCGCGCCTTCAAGCCCCGCGGCGAGTGCCTCGGACGGATAGACAGCCTCTGGCTCGGCCAGCAGCACCGGAGGGATGACCCCACCGGATGGCGCAGGCCCGCCCTCACCCTCCGGCGCCTGCGGGTGCGGCGTCGCGCCAGAGGGTGATGCGGACGTCGCCGGCGCCGGGGTCTCGCTCGCATCCTGGGCTCGCGCGACGCCCATCGACAGCACGGAGAGGAGTGCGAGCGTGGGGACCAGAGAGGATGGCGCGGGGGCACCCCGCCAGCGACGAAGTGTGGGCATGTTCACGGTGTACAGGCAGGGCTCGAAGGCGCGAGGACGGTGTCGATATTGATACTCATTCTCAACATCACGACGTACTATCAGTGGCAGCGGTGGGGGTCAATTGGTTGGCGATGTCATTCATCGGCTGTAGAGCGGCCTCGGTGCTACCCAGCACGCCCATGGCGCTTCCAAAGATGAGAGCGGCCGGATTGGCCCGGCCCGCCGTGAGGGACCCGATGACGCCCTCCGCGGCGCCCTTCAAGGTGTTGAAGTAACCAGTCGCGGAGCCCTCAAGAACGCCCTTGAAGGTGACCCGGGCCCGTTTCTTTCAATCCAGGGTGTCCCAGTAAGCTGAGGCCATGCGTTTTCGCGTGGTCTCTTCCGCCGTCTTGCTCGCGTTCGTGGCGCTGTGGACGTCCATCACGCTGGCCGCGGACTACTTCACCGTCTCCAACATGGTCCTCCAAATGCAGACGGAGAGCTGGCCCTCCGTGCAGGGCACCATCACCCGGAGCGAGGTGGATGCGGTGCGCTCGAACAAGGCCACCACCTACGGCCTGAAGGTGGCCTACACCTACTCCGTCGACGGGCAGCAGTATGAAGGCAGCAAGGCCCGCCCCTCCATGTGGCGCTCGGGGGACCGCGGATTCGCGGAGGAGTTGGTGGCACGCTACCCCCTTGGGGCCACCCTCCCCGTGTACTACCGGCCCGGCCAGCCCTCGGAGGCGGTGTTGCAGACGGGCATGGACGGGTCGCAGCTGTTCACGCTCATGCTCCTGATGCCCTTCAACCTGGTGATGCTCTGGCTGGGTACCCTGGTGGTGGGGGCCTGGAAGCCGGAACCGCCGCTCTTGTCCACCTTCTTCCGGGAGGACGGCAGTGAGTGCGTGACGCTCGAGGGGCCGTGGACGGCCACCTTGGTGTCCCTGGTTCTGGTGGGCGCCTCCCTGGCGTGCGTCGCGCTCGCAGGACTCACTGTGGGCCTCCATGCACCGCTGCCCGTGGCCGTGGGGGCCTGGGGGGTCGTCATCGTCAGCGGTGTGCTCGTCGGGCGGTGGTCGCACACACGGGTGAAGGCCGGGTACTACGACCTGCGTCTCCATCCCCAGGAGCGGAGCCTCTCCCTGCCCCCCTTCTCCGGACGGAAACACGGGCTCGACGTACGGTGGCGCGACGTGCGGTCGCTCCGCGTCGAACCCCAGGCTCCCACACAGAAGGGGGGGCAGGTGAGCCGCTATCATCTCACGCTCGAGCTCTCCACCGCCGACGGCGGGGTGCGCCAGGAAGCCATCGCCGGCTTCCCCCGCCAGGAGCAGGCAGAGTCGCTGGCACGCTGGCTGCGAACGCGCCTTGAAGTTGGCGAGGTCGCTTCAGAAGAGCAGCGCTCCGCCTGACTCACGGCTCATCGTTGTCTCGCGGCGAGAAGCTGGAGTAGCGCACCGTCCCACCGCTCCCGCCCCCCAGGACGGCGGGAGCGGCTCCGTCACGGGAGGCCCGCCTGCGCCAGGACCTTCGCGATGGCGGGGCTCCGGTCCGCATGCTCCCGCAGGAAATCCAGATGCATGTCGTGTCCCTCCCGCCCTGGATGCGAACCCCACCCGCGAGGAGCGCCTGGAGGACCCGCACCGCCTCCGCTTCCGAACAGGAGGAGCCCCCCGCGGGGCCTGGGCGTACAGGTACGAGTGTCTGTCCAAAGTCCGGTCGCTGCGTCACAGGTGCGTCAAAGGCAATGCGCACCATTGAATCAACCCATCCACGAGTGCGAATCACGCACTGTCTGGGTTATTGAGTAGAGATGTTCTGCCTCCGCCCCTATCGCGATGTGGCCGACCTCAACACCATGGCTCGTCTCGTGGCGCAGGCCTGGGCGGAGCGCGGTCCCCACGTGGAGTGCGCGATGGGAGACCTGACCTGGCGCCTGCTGCGCAATGCACAGGTACGGCCGCGGGAGGACATCGCCCTGTGGGAACGCGCGCCGGGGCAGCTCGCTGGCTTTGCGTGGGCCTACAACAACGGCGATGTGGACCTGTTCGTCCACCCGCTCGTGCACGCTGACGCCTTCGCGGAGGATGTGCGTCCCTGGGTTCGCGCACGCCACGAGCGCACCACGCAGCCGACCACCGTATGGGCGCTGGAGAGCAACGGCCCGCTGCTCGCAGCGCTGCAGCGGCGGGGCTGGCGGCGCACCACGGGCGGATGCTACCTGCACCTCGCACAGCCGCTACCCGCGGTGCCGTCTCCGCCGTCTTCGTTGCCCGCGGGCTACCGGGTGCGCGCGGTGCGGGGCCCTGAGGAGGTGGCCGCGCGAGCCCTCGTACACCGGCGCGGCTTCGGCTCCGAGCGGGTGACAACAGAGGTGTACGCGCGGCTCATGGAGGCACCGGGTTACCAGCCTGCGTTGGACCTCGTCGCCGAGGCGCCCGACGGAAGCCTCGCGGCCTGCGCGCTGGGTTGGCTCGACGAGGCGAACGCGGTGGGCGAATTCGAACCAGTGGCGTGCGCCCCAGAGAACAGGCGACGCGGGCTGGTGCGCGCGCTCCTACACGAAGGGCTCCGGCGCATGCACACGCTGGGCGCCAAGCAGGCCATCGTGTACGCCTTCGCGGACAACCCGGCCTCCCTCGCCCTCTATCAGTCCGCCGGCTTCACCGTGGTGGACCGCAACCTCGGCCACACCCTGGCGTCCCCATGAACGCCCATCTCACCCGCACTTGCGGCGAGGGCCAGAGTGTTGGAAGAGCCCTCCGGACTCTTCAACTCGAGCCTCGACGGGAACAACAGGCGCGCCATCGACATTCACGAAGGTGAGGCGCTGGACGCGAAGGCATTCAAGGCGCTCATCCGCGCGGCCGTCGCGCTCAATACGTCGAGCGGAAAGAAGCCCACGAAGCGCTCGAAGTGAAGGTTGACCTCCGCGGCGCGGGTCGCTCAACTCCTCCTCGATAAGACGTTGAGACACCCCGCCCTCGGCGGTCCCAATCACCGCCCGTCTGGAGCGAACACCATGGCTGTCAAGTCATCCAAGGTCGCGAAGAAGGCCACCGCCAGGCCGAGCACGTCGAAGGCGGCCAGACCGAGCAAGGCAGTCGCCAAGTCAGCAGCCCCCAAGTCCAAGAAGGCCACGGCGAAGAAATCGGCGGCAGCGCCCAAGGCCACCGCGGCCAGACGCAAGAGCCCCGCTGCGGCCGCCGAGCCGGTCCTCCTCTCTGGCGGCAATCCGCAGATTGCGAAGGGCTACGGCGACGCCCCCATCCGGGCCTACATCAAGGCCATGCCGGGCTGGAAACGCGACGTCGGGCACCGCCTCGACGAGCTCATCGAGCGCACCGTCCCGGGTGTGAGCAAGGCGGTCAAATGGAACTCGCCGATGTACGGCGTCGAGGGCCAGGGATGGTTCCTCAGCGTCCACTGCTTCACGAAGTACATCAAGGTGGCCTTCTTCCGCGGCACCTCGCTGCGCCCCATCCCACCCGGTGCGTCCAAGAGCCGGGACACGCGCTACCTCGATATCCGCGAGGACGAGCCGCTCGACGAGGCCCAGTTCGCCGCCTGGGTGAAGCAGGCCAGTCGATTGCCTGGCGAACGGATGTAGGGCGTTCCCTCCGCGCATGACGTGCGCCTCGTGGCGCGAGTGCCGCTCAGTCAGAAGCACGCCTGCCAGAGCGGGAGACGGCTTCATGCGCGAGGACGCGGAAGTGCTGCGCCGCGGGCGCGGGCCGCGTTCCAGGGAAGGCCACCACCAGCTCCGCGTGTCCGGGAGCGCCGCTCAGGGGGCGAAACACCACCCCTTTGGGACACAGCGCCTGGGAGGACGCGGGAGCGATGGTCAGCCCCAGGCCCGCTTCCACCATGCCAACGACGGACGGCCACGAGCTGGCTTCCTGGAGGATGTTCGGAGAGAAACCCGCGCCCAGGCACATGCTCGTCACCAGGTCATGCAGGCCCGGCGCGGAGTGACGCGGAAAGAGCACGAACGGCTCGTTCGCCAGTGAGGACAGCGCGACGACCTGTTGACGGGCTCGCGGGTGTCGAGCTGGCAGGGCGAGCACGAAGCGCTCCTGGAGCAGTCGCTCGACGGTGAGCCCTTCGTGACGGAAGGGCGCCCGGATGATGGCGATGTCCAGCTCCCCCGAGACGAGCGCGGCGCCGACATCCAGCGTCTCGCTGTCGTCCAACTCCAGCTTCACCTTCGGGAACCGCGTGCGGAAGCGCAGCACGATGTCCGGCAGCACGCCGAAGGCAGACGACGCGGCGAAGCCGACACGCAGCGTGCCTGTCTCTCCACTCGCCGCCTGCTGCACCGAATGGATGACATCCGCGCGCCGAGCCAGCAACGCGCGCGCATCCTCCAGCAAGCGGCTCCCGGCGGCGGTCAGGGCTACCCGGCGGCTCGTGCGCGTGAGCAGCTCGACTCCCAGCTCGGACTCCAGCCGGCGAATCTGCTGGCTGAAGGGCGGCTGGGCCATGCCGATGCGCGCGGCGGCGCGTCCGAAGTGCAACTCCTCCGCCACGGCGACGAAGAGCTGGAGCTGACGGAATTCCATATCGAGACGATATCCATCTCAATGCGCATCAAAAGATATATTGGTCGTGAAGGATGCCGCTTCCTACCATCGGCGCATGCGATTCCCCTTCGTTCCCCTCGGCCTGATGCTCACGGCGCTGACGGGAGCCCCCGGCCTGGCGCTGGATGACGCTCCCCCCCCC
>NZ_SRLV01000078.1:0-42622 GCF_006518205.1 Myxococcus sp. CA005
CTCCGGAACCACGCCGGATGCGCAGGTCCAGGCGAAGCTGGACCTGGCGGACCGGTTCGTCCGCCGGGCGGAACTCCTGCGGGACAGCCTGGTTCCCCCCAGGTGGCTGCGTGAGGGCGACCGGTTGGTCTTCTGGTCCCGTGAGGGCAAGGACGGCGGGACGTGGGTGCTGGCGCACGCGAAGACCGGGGAGCTGAAGCCACTCCTTTCCGGTGAGCAACTGAGGCAGCAGCTCTCGACGCTGCTGGGCAAGCCCATCACCGCGCCCCGCTTCTTCGACGTCGCGCTCGCTCCGGATGAGCGGGGCATCGTGTTCCGCCTGGAGGGGAAGACCTTTGGCCTGGGCCTGTCAGGTGGCCATGTCACCTTGCTGTCGCCGGAGGACCGGGCCGCGCTGACGCTGTCGCCCCAGCACTTCCTCGCGCCGAAAGGCGGCGCGCTCGCCGTGCAACGCCAGGGCGGCTTCGCGGTGCTGAACGCGGAAGGCGCCACCGTGGTCGAGCGCACGGGGGAAGCGAACCTCGACTGGCGGATTCCGGAGCGTCCCTGGTCACCGGATGGCCGCTTCCTGGTGGTGTGGCGGGACGACCTCCGCGCCGTTCACCAGGTGCCCGTCGTGGACTACTCCTCCGCGCTGGAGAAGGTGACGACGGTGCCGTACACGAAGTCCGGGACGCCACTGCCGCGCGCGGAGCTCCATGTCGTGGAAGTGGCGACGGGCCGCGTGACGCGCGTTCCGCCCGTCGAGGGCGAGACATATGACTGGTTCGCCGGCTGGAATCCCGAGGGCACCGAGGCGCTGTGTCTCCACCTCTCGCGTGACGCCAAGCGGCTGGACCTGAGCGTCGTGGAACCCGCGTCGGGCCAGCGTCGGCACGTCCTGCGCGAGGAGCGCCCGGAGACCTTCGTCACCGGCCTGGACTTCGCGGTGGGCGGCTGGGCGAAGCAGGTGACGGCGCTGCCAGGAGGGCGCGGCTACCTCTGGATGTCCGAGCGTGATGGCTGGCGCCACGTGTATGCGTATGACCGCTCGGGGAAGCGCGTGAGGCAGCTCACGCGAGGCGCCTTTCCCGTGCACGAAGTGGTGGGAGTCGCCCCCACGGGAGATGCCCTCTACGTGCTGGCCTCCGCCGACAGCGGCGCGCCATACGAGCACCTCTTCTACCGGGGAAGCCTGAAGGGAGGCGCGTTGAAGCGGCTGTCCTCTGCCTCGGGGATGCACCGCATCACGCCGTCCCCCTCCGGCCAGTACTACGTGGACACATGGTCCTCGCGGACACAGCCCCGGTTGAGGGAGCTGGTGTCCGTGGAGGGTGGCAAGCGCGTGCGGCTCACCACGTCGGACGCGAGTGAGTTCGAGTCGCTCGGCGACACGCGGCCGGAGGCGCTGCTCGTCAAGGCGGCCGATGGCGTCACGCCCCTGCACGGCGTGCTCTACAAGCCACGCGACTTCGACGCCTCGAAGCGCTACCCCGTGCTCGCCTCCATCTACGCGGGTCCGTTCACCACCGTTGTCCCCTGGAGCTTCCTGGGGACTTCGGATTCGCTGACCGCCAGCGGCCTGGCGCAACTGGGCTTCATCGTGGTGTTGCTGGACCCCCGGGGTGGCCCCGGACGGAGCAAGTCCTTCCAGGACGCGAACTACGGCCGCGTGGGCCAGACGGAGATTCCCGACTACGTCGCGGGGCTGAAGCAGGCCGCGTCCACGCGCCCCTGGATGGACCTGGAGCGGGTCGGCATCCACGGCGGTTCGTGGGGCGGCTATTTCACGCTGCGCGGCATGCTGACGGCGCCGGACTTCTTCAAGGCGGGCTACGCCGGAGCCCCCGGAGCGCTGGAGGAAGAGGCCATCATCAACGAGCCCTATCTCAACCTCCCAAGCGTCAATCCCCAGGGGTACGCGGCGGGCGACAACCTCGCGATTGCAGACAGGCTGAGGGGCCACCTGAAGCTGATGCACGGCACGAGCGACGTGAATGCCACGCTCTCCGTGACGATGCGGATGGCGGACGCGCTCATCCGCGCGGGCAAGCGCTTCGAATTGCTCATCATGCCCGGCCAGCCGCACTCCCCTCGGGGTGCCGCCAGCCGCTACTACCGGGACGATGTGGGCCTGTTCTTCCTCCGGACCCTGGGCGGTCCACGGTAAGGGCTCCTCATGGATCCTTGCGGCCAGGCGCTCGGCGGTCCGCATGGAGCCAGCGGCGCACCTCCTCCAGGTACTCCCGAGGGAGGACATGCCCGCTGTCGAAGGTCTTGTGTGTCTTGCGACGGGACGGAGCGGCATCGAACAGGGCGCGGCTGTCCGCGACAGGCGCGAAGTCATCCTTGTTCGCCGTCAGCAGCAGCCAGTCCTGGTGAACGCTCGCCATGTGACGCGAGGGGGCAACCTCCTCCATCGACGGGTCGATGTTGGGAGGAACCATCGTGACCAGGTGGGTCATGCGCGGCTCACGCGCCGCCAGCAGGATTCCCACCTGCGCGCCCATGCTGTACCCGGCGACGAGCACCCGAGGCGGCTGGCCTTTCGCGAGCACGGTGGTCAGCAGCGCGTGGGCATCGCGGACGGTGTCGGCAATCATCGCCACGTACCCCGAGGGGTCCCCTTGATGGGCCCGCTTGGCGAGCGCTCCTGGCCTGGCCTCGGGTGTCGCCCGCTCTCCGTGCCGGCGTGCATCGAGGAGATAGACGCGGTAGCCGGACCGCAGCAGTTCGTCCTTCAGCACACCGCCGTGGGTTGGCCCCTCGTTCGACAGCCAGTCCTCCTTGCGGCGCGTAAGGCCGTGCAGGAGGACTGCGATGGGTGGATTCGCGGCGGCTCCCTCCGGCTCCAGCACCCGCATGGGGATGCGTTCTCCATCCGCGCCGCGAACGTCCAACGACGTTTCCAGGGCGGCGGCACGCGCCACAGAAGCGGATAGAAGCAGCAGGCACAACGACAGCAAGCGGGTCATCGCGGTTCTCCCAGAGGTAAGAAGCCCGGTCACCTTGCCGCCCTCCGCGTCAGCCACGCGTCAACACCCGGTTGACCTCCGGTTGACGTGGCGGCTGATAACCTGCCCACCCATGCGAGTGCTCGTCGTCGAAGACAACCTGGACCTCCAGGCCAACATCGAGAGGTTTCTGGGGAAGGACTTCCAGCTCGACTTCGCCGCCACCGGGCCCCAGGGCCTCACGCTCTCGCTGGGCCAGGAATACGACGTCATCGTCCTGGACCTGATGCTGCCGGGAATGAGTGGCATCGAGCTGTGTCAACGCTACCGGCAGCTCGCTCCCCGGCTGGTGCCCATCCTCATGCTGACCGCGCGGGACACCCTCGATGACAAGGAAGAAGGCTTCCGCGCGGGCGCGGATGACTACCTCGTCAAGCCGTTCTCCTTGAGGGAGCTGCGGCTGCGGCTCGAAGCCCTGGCGCGGCGCCCCGTGCCTCCGAGCGGACGGCGGCTGACGGTGGGGCCACTGACGCTGGAGCCAGACACGGGCCAGGCACGGCGAGGCGTGCGCACCGTCCACCTCAACAAGACCGAGACGCTCCTCCTGAGGCTCCTGATGGAGGCCGCGCCCGAGCCCGTATCGCCAGCCACGCTGGCCCACCACCTCTGGGGGGACGATGCGCCGGAGTCCAGTGCCTTGCGCACCCACGTCTATGCCCTGCGCGGAGCACTCTCCGAGCTGGGGATGAGCGACTGCATCACCACCCTCCGCAACAAGGGATACCGCCTGGATGCGCGCGAGGACTAGGTCGGTCCGAGGTCTCCTCCTGGGCGCCATGGGCATGTCCGCGGCGCTCGCGCTCGTCCTGATGGGGACGTTCTTCACGCTCTTCAGCTACGACCTCGAAGACGCCATCTTCGCTCGGCTCGTCGCCACCGCGGCGGACGGACGCAGGGATGACACGGGGGCCATCCCACTTGGAATGACGGCCTATGTCGGCCACGAAGGCCTTCCGTCCTGGCTCGGAGACGCGCTCCCCCTGGACACACCTCGCGGCGAATACGAGGTCTTTGCTCAAGGCCGTGGGCACTTCCATGTCGCGGTGCGACCGGACGCGTCGGCTGGCACGACGCGCTACGTGGTCTTGGACACGACGGCGCTGACGAGCACCACCCGCCACCTGCGCCAGACGTCCGGACTGCTGCTGGCAAGTGCCCTGCTGGCCCTGCTGGGCGCCGCCGGGCTCTCCCTTGTCGTCGCGAGGAGGCTCAGCCGTCCGCTGGAACAGCTCGTGGCACGCGTCCAGTCGGATACTCTGGCGCCGGAAGTGGACGTCGGGGTCACCGAGGTGCGGGCCCTGGCCGAAGCCCTGCGTGTCCGGGATGCCCGAATCCAGGAACTGCTGGAGCGGGAGCGCGCCTTCAACCGGGACGCGAGCCATGAACTGCGTACGCCCCTCGCCGTGGCGCAAGGCGCGGTGGAGATACTGGAGTTGGACCCACCCGCGGACACGGAGACCTTCGGCCGTCTGCGGCAGGCCATTCACCACATGGGCCTGCTGACAGAGGGCATCCTCTGGCTGGCCCGGTCAGGCCGCTCCGACGAATCGTGCGGACTGGTGAGCATCTCCCGCGAAATGGTCGCGCTGTACGGCAAACACCGCCCTCACGGCGACGTGGCGCTTGTCATCGAGGCGAAAGAGGAGGTCCTCGCGCCACTTCCGGGGTCCGTGGCGCGAGTGATGCTGGGCAACCTCATCAAGAACGCGCTCGCCTATACGCACCAGGGGCGCATCGTCATCCACATCGCGCCAGAGGGCTGGAGCATCTCCGACACAGGCGTGGGCTTCGGCCAGGTCGAACCCGGACACTCGGGCTTCGGTATCGGCCTGTCCCTCGTGGAGCGGCTGGCGCGCCGGTTCAACTGCGACGTGGCCTTCAGCGCCGTGGAGCCACACGGGACGAGGGTACGGCTCACCTGGCCATCCGTGGAGCCCGGCTGACTGGGGGACCGCGACGCACGGCATCCCGTGCGTCGTGGCAGCGTCACGCCATTCCCACGTGCGGAGCGGCGCGAGCCGCCCCGCCTGCTGCGACGGCTAGCCCTGGTGCTTCGCGATGAGCGCGTTCGCCGCTTCCGGGTTGCTCTTGCACTCGAGCAGGGCGCTGAGAATCAGCGGCGCGACAATGGTGGCATCCGACTCGATGACGAACATCGGCGTCGTCTCGGTCAGCTTGTCCCAGGTGATCTTCTCATTGGGCGTCGCGCCCGAGTACGAACCGTAGGACGTCGTCGAGTCGCTGATCTGGCAGAAGTAGGCCCAGGGCTTCACCGGCTTCTGCAGGTCGTACTTGATCGAAGGAACGACGCAGATGGGGAAGTCACCGGCGATACCGCCGCCAATCTGGAAGAAGCCGACACCCCGGCCCTCGGACATCTCCTCGTAGCGGTCGTAGAAGTCGGCCATGTACTCAATGCCAGACTTGACGATGCTCGCGTTGAAGTCGCCCGCCTTCACGTAGGACGCGAAGATGTTGCCGAACGTCGAGTCCTCATAGCCAGGGACGACGATGGGCAGACGGAGCCGCGCCGCCTCGAGCAGCCAGCAGGCCTCCGGGTCACCCTCATACACGGAGGGGTCGAGCGCCTGGATGAACGCGTAGAAGTACTCGTGCCAGAAGCGGCGCTCGCCCTTCTCGGTCGCGCCCTTCCACATCGGAACGGCAATCTTCTCCACCGCGCGGAACGCCTCGTCCTCGGGGATGCTCGTATCGGTGACCCGGCGCATCCGCTGCTCGAGGATTCGCGTGTCGTCCTGCTTGGTGAAGTAGCGGTACTCCGGGAAGTCCTTGTACCCCGTATGCGCGACGAGCCGGAAGAGCGACTCCTCGATGTTGGCGCCCGTCACCGACAGACCGTGAATCAGCCCCGCCCGGATGGCCGGTGCGAGCGTGATGCCGAGCTGCGCCGACGACATCGCGCCCGCGACGCTCCAGAACATCCGGCCACCGTTCGACACATGCTCCCAGTAGGACAGGAGCGCATCGCGCGTCGCGCGCGCGTTGAAATTCTTGTAGTTCGTGAGGACGAACTTGAGAACGGGAAGTTCGGACGAGGACATGTGAGCCTCCAGCAACAACGTGGTGAATGCTCGAGAGGCACACGCCTGACAGAGCCACTCGAGGACACCCTACGGTCGCAACGAGATGTCGCGGCCGCCATCGGAGCGTCAAGTGGCTCCGGGCTAGCTAGCACAGGAGGACCGCGAGCCGCCACCGCGTTCCACGCCTCCCCGGTTGGCCCCCAACAGAGCCGCCCGCCTCAGATGCGCTGAACCACCCGCAGCGCGAAGCGCACGAAACGTGCGTCCAGTGGCTCATTGAGCATGAGGCGCTGCCATACCAGGCCGGAGAGCACGTTGACCACGAGCTCCCGGTCGGCGGGCCGGCGATCGGCGAGGCACGCCCGGAGCTCGTCACCCCGCGGGCGCACCAGTTGGGCGATGAGCCGCCGGTGGAGGTCCTCGTCGAATTGTGCCTCCGCCATCAGCGCTCGCAGCACGGGCGCCGCCTCCGCGGCCCCCCGGCAGAACTCCACCAGCGTCGAGGACAGGGAAGGCTTGCGCCGGTTCATGCGGGGCGCCTGACTCACCCATTCGGAGAACGCGTCGAGCACCAGCGCCCCCTTGCCCGGCCACCAACGGTAGATGGTCTGCTTCCCAGCCCCCGCGCGCTCCGCCACGTCGGCGGTCGTCACCGCCGCATAGCCCTTCTCCAGCACCAGTTCCTGCGCCGCCGTGAGAATGGCCAGGCGCACTTTTTCATCCCTGGGTCGTCCCGTCCGCATGACTCGCCTTTACGAGACTTCGGGTCTCGGAAACAACCCACTTACGAGACCGGCGGTTCCGAAATCGCGTAACGCAGTGCGCACCTGCGTAACCCGCGCGCGTTGACGGAGAAGAGGGCCCTGTGTACGACTGCGAGTGACCATGGCTAAACAATCAGGTTTGCTGCGCCGTCTTGGGAATGTGGCGCTGAATGAGGTGAGCGAGCGCTTCGGCAGCACGTCACCCACGCCTTCCTCCGGAGACACGCGCTTCACGCCGCCGACGCCTGCCGCGTCGAAGGACGAAGAATCACTCGAAGGCTGGGGCTTCGCCGACACGCGTTTCGTGGTGAAGCCCGACGGGAGCACCGTTCTCACGGGCACCCGCTACAACATCAGCAATGTCGCGCTGCCAGACTTGATGCAGTGGTTCGCCGGCAAGCTGGCCTCGCCGCTGGGGTACGACAATCGCAACGAGCCGCACTACCCGCCCGAGATTCCCGCGGCGAAGAAGAACGACAAGCTTGTAGCGGCGCTGCGCGAGTTCCTGAAGGAAGAGCAGCTCACCGACGACCCCAAGCAGCGCCTGCGCCGTGGCCATGGCCACACCGGCGGTGAAATCTGGGCCATCCGCTACGGAAAGCTGGACCGGGTGCCCGACCTCGTCGTCTTCCCGCGCGGCCACGATGAGGTGGTGCGACTGGTGGAGGTCGCCACCCAGCACGGCGCCTGTGTCATCCCCTTCGGCGGCGGCACCAATGTGACGGAGGCGCTGCGCATCCCGCTCTCCGAGGAGCGCCTGGTCATCGCCGTCGACATGCGGCAGATGAACCGGATTCTGTGGGTGGACCCCGTCAACCGCATGGCCTGCATCGAGGCGGGTGCCACGGGCCGTCACCTGATGGAGGAGCTCGCGAAGTTCGGCTTCACCATGGGCCATGAGCCGGACAGCCTCGAGTTCTCCACGCTCGGCGGGTGGATTGCCACGAACGCCAGCGGCATGAAGAAGAACCGCTACGGCAACATCGAGGACCTGGTGCTCGACATGCAGGTCGTCACGCCCCAGGGCATCGTGGAGCGCCCGCGCCAGGCCCCCCGGGAGAGTGTGGGCGTCAACCCGCGCCAGTACATGTTCGGCAGCGAGGGCAACTTCGGCATCGTCACCACGGCGGTGGTGAAGCTGTTCCCCCTTCCCGAAGTGCAGCGCTACGGCTCGGTCATCTTCCCCGACCTCGAAACGGGCCTCTCGTTCCTCTACGCGCTCCAGCAGTCGGGAGCGGTGCCGGCCAGCGTGCGGGTGATGGACAACACCCAGTTCCACTTCGGCCAGGCGCTCAAGCCAGCCAAGCACGGGCTGGCCGCGAAGGTGAAGAGCGAGGTCGAGAAGGCCGTGGTGACGAAGCTCAAGGGCTTCGACCCGTACAAGCTCGCCGTGGCCACCCTCGTGTTCGAGGGCTCGCGCGAGGAGGTCGCCTTCCAGGAGAAGACGGTGTACCGCATCGCCTCGGAGCACGGCGGCATGAAGGGCGGTGGCGCCAACGGTGAACGCGGCTACCAGTTGACCTTCGGCATCGCGTACATCCGGGACCTCACCTTCGAGCACTGGGCCATCGCCGAGAGCTTCGAGACGAGCGTGCCGTGGAGCCGTGCCATGGACCTCTACGAGCGCGTGCAGCGCCGCGTGGAGAAGGAGCACGCCGCGCTGGGCCTTCCGGGCAAGGTCTTCTTCACCGGCCGCTTCACGCAAGTCTACCAGACGGGCGTGGCCATCTATTTCTATCTGGGCTTCTACGCGCGCGGCGTCAGCGACCCGGTGGGCGCCTACGCGGCGCTCGAGCATGCGGCGCGCGAGGAGATCCTGGCCGCTGGCGGCTCGCTGTCGCATCACCACGGCGTCGGGAAGATTCGCCGCGACTTCCTGCCCGAGGTGTACTCGGAGGCCGCACTGGCCCTCAACCGCAAGGTCAAGGCCGCCATCGACCCCGACAACGTCTTCGGCGCGTCGAACTGCGGAATCAACGGCCCGGTGGCCCTGACCCCGGATGAGGAGGCGCACTGATGTCCCGCCACGTATTTCTCACCGGCGTCACGGGGTTTGTCGGCAAGGTGGTGCTGGAGGCGCTGCTCGCGCAGGGCGTCGAGCGCGTCACGGTGCTGGTGCGCGAGTCGAAGGACCGCCAGGGCCGCGTGCATTCGGCGGCGGAGCGCTTCGCGAAGGTGGCGCAGGCCGAGTGCTTCTCGCGCCTCCAGCCGGGCTGGACGGAGCGCGTCGCGGTGGTGAGCGGCGACCTCGAGCAGCCCGCTTGCGACCTGTCTCCCGCCGACGCCGACGCCGTGCGCCAGCACGTCACGCACGTCGTGCACTGCGCCGCCAGCGTGGAGTTCGACCTGCCGCTGGCGCAGGCGACCTCGGCCAACATCCGGAGCGCGCTGTCGGTGCTGGAGCTCGCGCGCACGTGCCCCAAGGTGGTGGGCATGGTCGACGTGTCGACAGCCTACGTCAGCGTGTGGCGGCCCGGCCCCATCGAAGAGAAGCTGGCGCACCTGCCGAAGCCCGCCGCGGAGCTCTACGAGGCCTTCCAGGCGGCGCAGGGCGACGGCCGCGAGTGGTTGGAGCTCACCGGCCACCCCAACACGTACACGCTCACCAAGAGCGTCGCCGAGCACCTCATCTGTGAACGCCGTGGCCACGTGCCCGTCGTCATCGTGCGCCCCAGCATCGTCTCGGCGGCCCACCGCACGCCCTTCCCGGCCTGGCTCGACAGCCCGGCGGCGCTCGCGGGCTGCCTGCTGTACAGCGGCCTGGGCGTGGTGCGCGCCTTCAACGCCGACCCGTCGGTGCGCCTGGACGTGGTGCCAGTGGATGTGGTCGCCAGTGAAGTCGTGCGTTCGGTGTTCGGCCCCATGCCGAAGCCCGGCCAGGCCGTTCCCATCGTTCACGCCACCATGGGTGTGCAGCGCGCGCTGCGCATCGACATGGCCGCGGCGTCGACCATCGAGTGGTTCAAGCACCGCCCCGGCGTGGTGAAGGCGCCCGACATGTTCGTCGGCCGCAAGGACCACGGCTTCGACGCGGCCGACTTGATGCGCCGGGAGCTGCCGGTGCAATTGCAGAAGGCGGCGCTCGCGCTCTTCGGCCAGACCAAGGCCCACCGCCGGCTGGTGCGCGCCGACGAGAAGGTGCAGTACCTCAACGAGGGCTTCGCGTACTTCACGCACCACACCTTCGACTTCGTGCGCAGCGCGCCGTTGGAGGTCCCCGGCTTCGACCCCTTCGAGTACGTGCGCGTGGTGAACGAGGGCATGTACCGCTACCTGCTGTCGCGCGATGAGAGCCAGGTGTCCTTCGCCGGGCCGAAGCACGACGACGCGCGCGGCGACCGGGCATGGGTCCAGGAGCGCGGCGTGGGCAACACCACGCACAAGGTGTTTGGCTATGCGCTGCGCAAGACGTTCCGCCACTGCACCAGCGACGTGACGTTCGACCGGCCGTCGTTCGAGCGCGCGATGGCGCAGGTGCCCCCCGGCACGCTGGTGGTGCTGGCGCCCACCCACCGCAGCTACTTCGACTTCCTGTTGACTAGCTACCTGTGCTTCCAGCACCCGGAGCTGGGCATCTCGATGCCACACATCGCCGCCGCGGAGGAGTTCGGCCGCATCCCCGTGGTGGGCCCGATTCTCAAGGACTCGCAGGCCTTCTTCATCAAGCGCGGCGTGGGCCGCGAGGTGCCGGAGCTGGGCGAGGAACTGCGCCGGCTCACCGAGAAGAACGCTTCGCTCATGTTCTTCGTCGAGGGTCAGCGCAGCCGCGCGCGGCTGATGCTGCCGCCCAAGCGCGGGATGTTGCGCGCGCTGCAGAATACGAAGCGCCAGTTCGTCGTGTTGCCCGTCGCCATCTCCTACGACCGGCTCCCGGAGGAGGCGTCCCTGTCGGAGGAACTGTCCGGCAAGCCGCGCCCGAAGATGACGCTCACCGGCGTGCTGTCGTGGCTCACGAAGCTGACGCGTGGCCAGGTGCAGTTGGGCCGTGTGCATCTGTCGTGTGGCGCGCCGCTGGCGCTCAACCCGGACACCGACGTCCGCGCGCTGAGCCATACGCTCATGGCGGAGCTGCAGCGTCACACCACGGTGAGCAGCTTCCATCTGCGCACGTTCCTCGCCGAGAACCCGATTCCGGGCGTGGATGAAGCGTGGCTGCGCGAGGCCATCGAGCGCCGCGGAGGCCGCGTGCTCGACAGCGACCTGCCCGTCCCCAGCTCCCTGTCTCCCGCGCTGGCACACTCGCTCCGGAATCAGTGGCAGCACTGGTTCGCCGGTGATGTGCTGGCCCGGCAGCCCGGCAACCCCGCGCTGGAGGACCACCTGTCGCGCTACCGTTGGTGCGCCACGCCGCTGGCCGAGCTGAGCGACGCGCGCGTCGACGCCGTGGTGAAGGCGCTCTTCGAGCCTGTCGTGCGCGACTACCAGGAAGCGACGAAGGTGCGCGCGCCTGATGAGCTGAAGGCCGTGGCGGTGACACACCGGCCGCACCTCGATGGCGTGGTGCAGGCGCTGGTCTCGCGCGACATCGTGAAGCCCGCGGGTGACAACTTCGAGTGGGGGCCGAACGCGGCGGAGCTCTCGCAGTTCCATGAGGCATGCGCCTGGCGCGGGGTGCAGCCGTGAAGACACTCGTGACGGGAGCCAGCGGGTTCCTCGGACGCAACCTGCTGGAGACGCTGGGCGACGACGCCGTGGCGCTGGTTCGCTCACCGCTGCCGGGCCCGGTGGCCCAGGTGTCGGGCACGCCGCTCGACCCTGACGCGTGGCTGTCCCAGGCCCAGGGCGTGAAGGTGCTGATTCACTCCGCGGGAATGGTCCACCACAGCCGGCAGCACGCCGACGAGATGGTGCGCTTCAACATCGACAGCTCGCTGGCCATGGTGCGCGCCGCGAAGGCGCTCGACGCCCGGCTGGTGCTGGTGTCGACGTCAGGCACGGTGGGCTGCTTCTCCCATCCGACCATCGAGGCGGACGAGCACTCCCTCTACGCCGAGGCGCTCGTGGGCCGGTGGCCCTACTACCTGTCGAAGATTCTCGCCGAGCAACAGTCACGGAAGCTGGCGAAGCAACTCGGCGTGGAGATGACGGTGGTGCGGCCTCCGGTGCTCCTCGGCCCCGGGGACACCTTGGGCCGTTCGACGACCAACGTGGCCCGCGTGCTGAACGGGCGCCTCCCCTTCATCCCCACGGGGGGCATCGCCTTCACCGACGTGCGGGACGTGGCGCATGCGCTCGCCGTGCTGGCGAAGAAGTCCGACTGGCGGGACACGTACCACCTGTCCGGCACCACCCTGCCTCTGCGCACCTTCTTCGAGCGCGTGGGCGAGGTCGCCGGCATCCGGGTGAACCGTCCCGGCGTGCCGACGCTCGTCGTCGACGGGCTCGCGAAGCTCGGCGCCCACGTGCCGCTCAAGAAGCTGCCGGACCCCGTGGTGCTCGAGATGTCGACGTGCCACTGGGGGTTCAAGACTCTGTGGAGCCACGAGGAGCTCGACTACCGGCCGCGGAGCCACCGGCAGACCCTGAGCGACACGGTGGCGTGGCTGCGCGAGGCGCAGGCGCGGCAGACGCCCCTGGCGGGCTGAATTCTGGAGGGGCAGCGCTCCGTCGCCGCCCCTCCCCCTCAAACAACGAGGGAGCGATGCGGCACATGGCCTAGACTGGGTCCGAACCAACCCTCTTACGGACCCGGTCGACCATGAAGCCCACGCCAGGAGACATCTTCGTCGTCCACACCCCTCGGCTTGACGCCTACACGGCGGTCCAGGTGACCGCCCTGAAGGTCGAGGGGAAACACGAGCTGGCCTGTGTGCTGGCGTTGGATTGGGTAGGCCCCTCCCTGCCCGACGCCGCCGCGGTGGCGGCCATGGCTCCCGCCCACTTCAACTTCTTCTTCTGGAAGGACCACTGCGTCCACGTCTGGGCGTCCGCCGAGGTTCCTCGCGGCTTCACCCGGGTGGGCCACCGGCCGCCCCTCGTCGTCGAGGACGTCAACAGCTACAGCGGTTGGCCATCCGGCAGCGCCCTCTACAGTCAGCGCCGCTGGGAGGCCATCCCCCAGGCGCAGCGCGACGCCTTCAAGCAGATGGTCGCAGCACCCGACGAGCAGGTGCTGTTCACGGTCGGCGACATGGAGGTACGCCGCTCGACGCAGCGGCTGGATACGGCTCGCCTCGCCGCCGCGCCTGACTTGACGGTGTTCGAGGTGCTGCCGATTCTGACGTCTGTCAATGCGGACGCCCCCATCCCTGGCCTGTTCGACTTCATCCGGCGCCGCCCCTTTGTCTATGAATCAGCGGTGCTCAAGCATGGTGAGCGCCGAGTCGACCTGCGGGGAGCCCAACTGTCCCGGCTCACGCTCGACGTGACGGGCGTCCACGAGCTCTATCTGAACGACGGCCTTGAGGACCTGTCCCTGGTCGGCCAGCCGGACCCGGCGCTGAAGATTCACGGCGAGGCGGATGGGCGCTGGCTGACCTTGTCCCTGGGCGCTCCGGACATGCCCTGGTCCGGTCTGGACACACTGGACAGCCTTCATCTGCGGGCCGCGCGCGACGTGGATGCGTCGCGCATCGTGCGGCGCTTTCCGAACCTGACGGAGCTGCGCATCTGGGGAGCCCCGGGCTACCTGAGAAACACCGAGGAGCTGGCGAAGCTCCCGGCCCTGGCCATGCTGACATTGAGCGACCTGTTCGGGATGTCACCCGACGAGTTTCCCGGTCCGGAGCAGCTCCCCCACCTGGGCATGCTGTGGTTGACGAGCATTCCCGCGGACGTCGCCGCCCAGGTGAAGAAAGCCTACAAGGCCGCTGCGCGCGAGGGATTGGACCTGTCGGTGCGACAGCCGCGCAAGGCCGACTGGCTGGCGGAGAACCTGGACAACCCCTTTCGCGTCTGGGACGGAGCCGACAACATCAGTCCAGCCCAGGCGAAGAAGGCCGCGGCGCTGTACCGCCAGGCACGGTCGGCCGCGCTCAAGGCCGTATCCGAAGGAGACCGCTCCCCCGCCGCCTTCGTGTCCGCGCTCACCCCCATCGTCACGGCCTACACCGATGGCTTCAACAAGCTGGATGCCCGCCACACCTTCATCTTCACCGAGGAGCGTGAGCAGATTTATCTCGCGCTGATGGGCATCTTCGACGCAGTGGATGAAAAGCTCCGGTCCACGGAAGGAACTCCCGCCGAGCCGCTCAATCGAGATGCCCTGGTGTCGGTGATGGATTCGATTCGAGACTTCTAGGGTGATTCACCCGCGCAAGCACGCTGGTGACTCCCTTCGGCGAATTCACGGAGCCCTGCATACATCAGCGACTCCGTTGGCCAGCCGATTGCCTGGGGCCGCGAATGCCTTCATCGAGCCCTCCGGCTATTTTGTGTAACAGATTTGTATCAATCCACAGGAGACAGCCGGACGCAGTCATTGAACTTTTTCACATGCGCAGAGGCATGTAGCGTCCGTCCGCGTACTCCAACAGGACATCTGTCCTTTCCGTATCGGAACACTTATTACCGTTTAAAACGTGCAAATCTGGCGTGCTATCTTCGGCCACCATGCGCACTTCCCTCAGCTTCGCGTCCCTCCTCGTCGCATCTTCCCTCACCGTTGGCTGTCTCGGCCCCGAGACGGACACTGATACGGATGCGGTTCAGTCCATCGAGCAGCAGGCCACGGACCCCTTGTTCCGCGTCCACAACATCGTCGAGGCGGTGCTCCCGGCCGCCAACTACGACGGTGTCGCTGGCAACGAGTGCATCGCGCTCGTGAACCCCGAGCACCGCCTCCGCAAGATCATCATCGTCGAGACGGCCGGTGCCAACGGCGCTTGCGCGCTCAATGCCTACAGCGCTGGCGGCGCCCTCAGCTTCACCTGGGGCGACACCGCCGTCTACCAGGGCCCGGCCGGCATCGCCTCCATCCGCGCGGCGCTCTCCGACACCGATGGCGCCGTGCACCGCCTCACCGGCACGCTCACCTCCGAGGCCACCACCCTGGCGCACCTGCAGTCCTTCCTCACGCAGACCAACACCCAGCAGGCCAGCCAGCTCGCCACGTTCACCGCGGAGCGCGTCCACTCCCGCTACGACTTCGAGGGCCAGGAGCAGGTCTACGCCGAGGCCGCCTACCAGGCCGTCCGAGTCACCCAGCCCTGTGAGAACCCCGGCTACCCGACCCTCGAGGCCCGCGTCCACAACGGCTTCGTCTATGGCTACAAGGCCAGCAACACGGGCAGCTGCCACAGCGGCTGGTTCACCCTGCGCTACGTCTACAACCGCAACTGGCAGCTCGTCGACAGCTACGAGTACTCCGAGTAGTCCGCCACGCCGCGGCTTGATGCGGCAGGCAGTCGCCGTTGCTCATTGATGGTCATGGATTGGCCTCTCGCGCGAAGCGGTCCAGCGGGAGGTCATCCATGAGTGCTTCGTCCAGAAGAGCGGCCGGGCACAGCCTCATGACGTACGAACAGCGATTCACCACGCACAAGGCGCCCCTGACACGCGTGCCCGCGCGCCATGGCCCCCCATCTGCAGTTGGAGCGAGTCGCTGCCCCCATCCCCATGTTCGCTGCTTCGCGTCCATTGGGGCCGCCCGCGAACACGAACACGCGCCCATCCAGCACCTCCACGTGCGTGGGACGCGGGCGCATCCCTGGGACCGATTTGCCAAGAACGGGGAACGTCCATGCGGTACTGCCGTTCATGCGGTCATAGGCCGCGACCAGGCCATTGAAAGCCGTGACGAGGAGTGGACTCGACTGGTGCGGTGCGTTCATGCCGCGATCCGTTACCACAGAAGCTCAGAGCCCCCGCCTCCGCCCCCGGCCTGAGCGCACGGCCCCCACGGTGCCCTCGGAGAAGGCCGCGCCATGGGCGTTGCCCCCCTTGGAGACGGCGCCTTGAATACGTACTGGCCCGTACTTTCGTAGAATCGCGAGTGAGTCCGGGCACTTGGGGCCCCTGGGGATGCAGCCACCCACCCCGCATGTCGTCCGGACTCGCGCCCCGCATGAGAGCCGGCCCGGCGCTGGAGTCCGTAACGCACCCGCCCAGAACGTTGGTAGGACTCCCAACCTGCTGGGGCGCGCCTAGGAAACTCCCAGATTGCGCTGAAATCAACTATACGCGCTCCGTACAAATTTCGCGGCACACGAGCGACCCGGTCGGCGAGGTCAGGCTCCCGGGACGTCTCTGGAGGATTGGATGGAGTTGTCGAGTCTCGAGTCGAGTTTCTGGGCAATCGCACCGGGCGTGGTCGGCGCCGTGGGGCTGCTCTTCGCTGCGGTCTTCTACTTCCGCGTCAAGGCGCTCCCGGAGGGTGACGCGACGATGAACCGCATCGCGGGCTACATCCGCGACGGCGCGATGGCGTTCCTCGTCCGCGAGTACAAGGTGCTCGCCGCGTACTGCGCGGTCATCGCGGTGCTCATCGGCCTGGCGCTGGGGCCGCTCGCCAGCGGGAGCTTCGTGCTCGGCGCGTTCCTCTCGCTGCTGGCCGGCTACATCGGCATGAAGGCCGCGACGTTCGCGAACGTGCGCACCGCGCAGGCCGCGCGCACCGGCTCCAAGCCGAACGCGCTGCTGGTCGCGCTCGACGGTGGCGCGGTCATGGGCCTCGCCGTCGCCGGCCTGGGCCTCATCGGCATGGGCGGCGTCTACTACGCCTTCCAGGGGCATCCGCAGCTTTCCCCCGTCCTCCACTCCTTCGCCGTGGGCGCCAGCTCCATCGCGCTCTTCGCCCGCGTGGGCGGCGGCATCTACACCAAGGCCGCTGACGTCGGCTCCGACATCGCCGGCAAGGTCATTGAGAACATCCCCGAGGACGACCCGCGCAACCCGGGCGTCATCGCCGACAACGTGGGCGACAACGTGGGTGACGTGGCCGGCATGGGCGCCGACATCTACGAGTCCATGGTGGCCGCGATTGTCGCCGCCATGGCCATCGCGCTGACCGCCAGCGCCGCGGACCTCTCCCGCCTCGTGGTGGACCCCTCCGCGATCGGAAGCGCGAAGGTGGCGGGCGTGGTGATCCCGCTGGTGCTGTCCGCCGTGGGCCTGGTGGTCAGCCTGCTGAGCATCTTCATCGCGCGCGCGCTCAAGCACATGAACCCCGCGCAGGTGCTGCGCAGCGCCCTCATCCTGCCCCCGGTCATCCTGGTGGGTCTGTCCTTCGTGATGATGCAGGTGTTCGGCCTGTCCCAGGCCATCACGGTGGCGCTGGCCGCGGGCGCCTTCGGCGGCGCCATCATCGGCCTCGTCACGGACTACTACACGTCGTCCACGCCGGTGCAGCGCATCGCGGAGGCCTCCGTCACGGGTGCCGGCACCAACCTCATCCGCGGCCTCGCCGTCGGCATGGAGAGCGTGGGCATCCCGATGGCCACCATCGCCGTGGTGGCCTACATCGCCGACCAGGCGCTTGGCCTGTACGGCATCGCGCTGGCGGCCGTGGGCATGCTGGGCGGCACCGCCGTGGTGATGACCGTGGATGCCTACGGCCCCATCTCCGACAACGCCGGTGGCATCTCCGAGATGTCCGGCCTGGGCCCCGAGGTCCGCGCCATCACCGATGAGCTGGACGCGGTGGGCAACACCACGGCGGCCATCGGCAAGGGCTTCGCCATCGGCTCGGCGACGCTCACCGTCATCGCGCTCTTCTCCGCCTTCAACCTCGAGGTCAACCACACGCGCATCGCCGCTGGCCTGCCGGAGATGAGCCTGCAACTGACCAACCCGAACGTCATCGTCGGCCTGCTGCTGGGCTCCATCCTCCCGTTCCTGGTGGGCGCCTCCACGATGCTCGCCGTGGGTCGCGCGGCCGGTGCCATCGTCGAGGAGATTGGCCGTCAGTTCCGCGAGATTCCGGGGCTGATGGAGCTCAAGGCGGACCCGGACCCCAAGAAGATCGTCGACATCGCCACCAAGAGCGCCCTGCAAGAGATGGTCTTCCCGGGCATCATCGCCGTCGCCGCCCCGCCCCTGGTGGGCTACCTGCTGGGCCCTGGTGCGCTGGCGGGTCTGCTGGCCGGCTCGCTCGTCGTCGGCGCCACGATGGCCCTCTACATGGCCAACGCGGGCGGCGCGTGGGACAACGCCAAGAAGTTCATCGAGAAGGGCAAGCTGCCGGGCCACGCGAAGGGCTCCGCGGTCCACAAGGCCGCCGTCGTCGGTGACATGGTCGGTGACCCGTTCAAGGACACCTCCGGTCCTGGCGTGGCCATCCTCATCAAGGTCATGAGCGTCGTGTCCCTGCTCGTGGCCTCGCTCATCGCGCTGCGGTAGTCGCACCGGTGCAGCGCCTCGGATGCCGAGGCGCCGCGCCCCCCCGGCAGCTCGCACCGCGCGGCCCCATCAGCCGCGCGGTGCTCCGGAGCGCTGGAGGGAAGCCAGGGCAAGCCTGGCCACCTGGTGTCCCCACCCCGCCGGCACCGCGCCTCCTGGCAGCGGGCCGGACCTCGGGGGGAGCGAACCGACCATCCCCACCCTTGCCTGCCCGGGAGTGCTCTGGCCAGCGGGTGGGCAAGCACTACACTCATGGTGTACCGCGACCGCCTGCGCGACAGGCCTCAGGTGCGGCGGCACCGGCTTCAGCGGCCTGACGTGCACGCATTCGCACCCGTGCCCCCGGGGAGAGGGCTGCGTGTCTCCGTTGTTCCGCTGTCAGAGAGGTGACCCATGGTCCTGGAGCTCTCCCATCAGCAGATCCACGTCCTCCACGCGTGCCTGTCTGAAAGCATCGCGGAGTTGCATGACGAGGTCCTTCACACCGACGAGCGCGACCTGCGCGAAGCACTGAAGCTCAGGCTCGACCACCTGCAGGGCATCCAGCGGCAGGTGGAAGCCTTGATGCAAGCCGAGGAAGCGGCATCTCCTGACTGAATGCCGCTTCCCTGCTGCTCGAGAATGCAGCCGGGCCCCGAGCGAGAGACAGAGGTGCTCCAGGTCGATGTCGCCGGCAACGGACCGGTCGCCACGCTGACCTCGAGCACCGCGAAGGCGTACGTCGTCGCTCGCGGGCCAGGCTCAGCCGGTCACGGTCCCCACACCGGCCCGCTTGGGGTGACCGTCATCGCTTGCACCCCCGCGCGCAGCGGCGCCGGAGTAACCGCGCCGCTGGCGGCGTAGCCGAAGCTGCCGCCCGTGCTCTCAATCCCCTTCTCGAAGCGGACCACCGCGCTTCCGCGGGTTGGGTGACTCAACGTCACGCTGTACGCGGTCGCCGTCTCGTCGAGCGTGAGCTGCAGCGCCGAGCTGTCGGCCACATCCTTGGCCTGCACGACGTTCAGGAAGTGACTCACCACCTGCCCGTGGGTCTCAATCTCTCCACGGAACTGGCCCACCGGGTACGGGTAGGTGCCATCGCCGCGCACCGGGCCGCGCTCGTCGACGATTCGCCGGACCGGATTGGCAGGAACCAGGGTGCTGACCCGCAGCTGCTGCCCGCCACTGTTCGCGGACCAGGTGTTGCCCATGAGCACCGGCTGCTCCGGGAAATGAATCAAGAAGGTCTTGGCCACCGAGGCGTCATCCCGTGCGCTTTCGAGCCGGTCGAACACAATCAGGGTGTCGAGCGGACGCACGAACAAGGTCTCACGCACCACCCGTCCCGCGTGCGGGTTGCCGACCTCGGCCTCTCGGTGGGCCCACTCGGCGTTCAAGTCATACACGCCGGTGAGGTCGACCGCGGCGTAGCTCGCCACGGACGACGACTCCAGGCGCAGCATTTGCGGCGCGTGGTGGTAGTAGCCGACCGTGCCCAGCCCCTCGAACAAAAGCGTGTTGTGCGCCACGGGTGACGCACAGTCGACCGCCGCGCCACCGGCGTATCCGACGATGGAGTTGGCGTAGCCCACCGTCTCGCGGGTCAGGAACTCGCCCGCGCGCCACACCTGGAAGTTGCCGGAGTCGCGGTGCTCATGGCCCGCGTTGGCCGTCACACCGAACTGCAGGTTGACCAGGGTCGCGTCGGGCGCCCACGCCGTCTTGGCGTACACCATGCCCAGTCCAGGTGCGTGGTAGTCGAGCGGCAGCTCCGCGAGGTCACGAGACGGCACCGCCGCCAGCGTGTCGCTGTAGACGTACCGGATGAGCCGGTCGTCAATCGGATGGCCGGTGAGCTCCAGGAAGCGCTTGGCATAACCCGCGATGGGCTGGTCCGACCACTCCCCGATGAGCGGGGCGAAGTAGCTGCCCAGCAACGTCTGCGCGGTGTTGCTGGGATTCCACCGGTTCAGCCAGCGCTCGTCGTCATTGAATGGGAAGGTCTCGAACAGCTGGAATTGGCCCCTCCGGCTGGGCCCCGGCGTGGTCGAGTAGATGGACCAGAAGACCGACGCCATGAAGTAGTCGGTCTGGTTCCACATGTCGTGGCCATACAGGCCCAGCGTGGTGAACGGCACCGTCATGTAGCCGAACGTCCGGCGGCCGTAGGTTGAGCCCTCGTGCGGTGCGCCACCCGCCGCCGGCCCATCCAGATAGGGCCGCAGCGAGAAGGCCCAGCGTGATTTCATCGCGTACTGCAGGAGCTCGTTGGCGAACGGCTGGTTTTCATGCCAGCTGGCAATGGCCCACAGGAGCGAGTTGCGGAAGTACCCCGTGTAGTAGTTGTTGCCCTCCATGCCGATGCCGCCCCACGGATTGTCGTTGAGCGACTCGATGGCGACGTTCCACCGGTTGATCAGGAGCGTGCGCTCCGCCGGAAGCAGGTGGGCGAAACACCAGTCGTAGGTGAGGATGGCCGCCTCGCCGTACCAGCGGGCCGGATCGCTCGACACCGTGTTCTCGGAGATGGGAATCTCGGTGCGCACCGCCCAGTCAATCGCGGCGCGGCACGACGCCGGGGTGCCGGTGAGCAGCGAGTGCATTGCCGCATCGATGGCCTGCTCGGGCGCTTGTACGTTCGCGACGGGCGTGTACGGGTTCTGCGCGAAGTACGCCTGGGCCCGGGCCAGCCGGTCCGCCGTGAACCACACCCGAGGATGCGCCACCGGGATATCGAGCACCACGGGCGGCCCGTTGGCGATGGTCAACATGACTGGCGCCGAGGTGGTCCGGTTGCCGGCGCGGTCCCGCGCCACCGCCGTCATCGGGAAGGTGCCGTCCCCCAGCAGGGTGGTGGAGACGTTGATCCAATAGGGATAGCTGAGGTCTTCGCGCCCGAAGTCCTGTCCGTTCACCTGCAACTGCACGCCCGCAATCCTCACATTGTCATGGGCGTCGACCCTGACTTGGAGGGTACCGCCCACCGTCACGCCGCTCTCGGGCGCGACGATTTGGACCTGGGGCGGCGTGACGTCGGGAGGTGGCGCGCTCACGTTGACGGAGACCGGCGCGGAGACGGTGACATTGCCAGCGGCATCACGAGCCACCGCGGTCAACTGCCTGAGCCCATAGGGCTGGAGCGCCTCGGTGTCGAGCGTCACCGACCAGGGTGCGGCCATGTCCGGCGAGCCGACCTGAACGCCGTCGAGCTCGACGTGGACCCGGGTGACGCCCACGTTGTCGCTCGCGCTCATCCGCACCGTGAAGGGACCACTGACCGCCTCTCCCGCAACGGGCGCGGTCACCTGCACCTCGGGAGGCGTGGTGTCGACAACAGCGTTGGCGACGGTGACGAGGATCGGCGCCGAGGTGGTGAGGTTGCCAGCGGCGTCGCGCGCGTGCGCGGTCAACACATGGTTTCCATTGCGGAACAGGCGGGTGTCGAGCTGCGTCGAGTCGAGGTTACGGCCGTCGATGCGCAGCTGCACGCCGACCACGCCGACGTCGTCGCTCGCGTCCACGGTGATGCCGACCACGCCCTGCACCGTCGCGCCCGCCGCGGGCGCCGTGATTGCAACGGACGGAGGCGTGGTATCGCTGCGCGGCGCAGGCGCGGTGTACTCAATGGTGAGGAGCGGCCGACGCTCCGGCTGGGTGGCCAGGCTGGTGAAGACCTTGGCCACCTTCCCAATCCTCGAGTTCGCCAACATCACGCCCTGGTTGGTCGACGGGTCGTCGACCCACGACTGCACCACCGCCACGTCGAGTGGCACGTCGTGCACGCTCACCGTGCCCGGAAACGTGGAGACCTCGAACGACGAACCGGCGACCAGGTCCGTCCCCTGCCCGGCCGCCCCCAGCCGGTCCCACTCCAGCCCATCGTCGCGGAACTGCCATCCCAGTCCGTTGGCCCCCAGGTTCCAGGGCGCCTGCACATATGCGCCTCGAATCGAGAAGTCGCTGGTGTAGGTCTCCACCGCGAAACGCAGCGTCGCGCTCTGAACCACCGCCCCAGCCGGCACGCCCGTCTGCGGGAAGCGCAACAAGGCCTGAACCTCATAGTCCTCGGTCTGGAACACCCCGAGCAGCACCTGATTGCGATGTGCCGAGCCGTTCTGCGTCATGCCTTGGCTGGTGATGGCCACCGCCTCTGACACAGTCACCGGCGAGGTCACAGCCCGCAGCGCGGCCCCCGTGCCGGCTTCCGGCGTGCCATCCTTCGTGCATCCCGTGAGCAAGAGCGCGCCAAGCACCGCTGCCCATACCCCAGTCATACTGCTTATTCTTGAGTTCATTGTCTGGCAGCTATTAGCGCACCGTTGACGGGAAGGTCAAAGGGGCGTCTGCGTTTGCGCTGCCAGCCCCGCTGCGCTGGGGCAAGACATCTCTGCGAAAGCCCTCATGGCGCCGGTGAATCGCGCGCGTTCAGCGGTGAGCGCCGGGAGCGCGAGTTGCCGCGCCTTCCTCGTGGCGTCTCTCCGACGTACCGCCGGAACACGCGGCGGAACGCAGCGGTGTCGGCATACCCCACCCGGGCAGCGACATCTTCGACCGACGCATGGGTCGTCTCGAGCAGGTGGGAGGCGTGAGCCACGCGCACCCGCTGCACGAACTCGAGCGGCGTCATGCCCAGCCCCGCCTGCACCCGCCGCGCGAGCGTGCGCGAGGAGGTGGCACCGGCCCGGGCGAGTTCATCGAGCGTCAGTTGCCGGCCCAGATTCGCGGCGACGAATTGCTCCACGGCACGAAGCGCTGGGTCCGAGACGCGGAGGTGCTCCATCACCATGTACCTGGCCTGTGAGACACGCTCGTCGAGCACGAGGTAGCGGGCCACCAGGTGCGCGAGTGATGGGCTCGCGACCCGCGCGACGATGGCCAGCACCAGGTCCGCATGCGCGAAGGCCGAGCCCGCGGTGAGGACGCCGTCGCTCTCGACAACCATCCGGTCCGGCTGGAGGGCGACCTCGGGGAAGCGACGCACGAACGAAGGGACGAGCCACCAGGTCGTCGTCGCGCTCCGCCCCGCGAGGAGGCCGGACGCCGCGAGGACGAAGGTCGCGGAGCACGAGGCCGCGACCATGGCGCCCTTCGCCGCCACACGCGCGAGCAACGTGATGCCACGCGCCGCATCGGCCCGAGAGAGCAACTGTTCGATGGCGCGCTCGCTGGCCGCGGAGAGCCCAGGGACCAGCAACACGTCTCCAGCCTTCACACTTCGGAGGCTCAGCGCGCCGTCCACGGAGACGGTGCGTCCCGTGCCCGAGCGCACCGGCTGACCATCGAGCGACACCACCCGCTGACGCAAGACCTGGGCACCCCGGGGAACCGAGGCGAGCCCTGCCTCGACGAGTCGCGCGGCCGTGTCGACCACATCGAGCCCCACGCCCAGCGAGCCCTCTGCCACGCCATCGAACACCACATGCGTAATCACAGTGGCAAGAATAGCCCGTTCATTGTCAATCTCGCCACTGGCCGCGGAGGATGGACTTCCCGCATCGTCCAGGCATGCGCCCATCCACACCTGACTCCACGGCCGACGACCCTCTCGATGACTTCACCCGGCGGCCCCTCACCCTCAACGACGCCATGCGAACGGTCTACGTCGCCGGCCACGGCCCCGCCGTCATCGTCATGGCCGAGATGCCAGGCATCAGCCCGCACGTCGCCCGCTTCGCGCGTTGGGTCCGCGACGCGGGCTTCACTGTCTACATGCCTTCCCTCTTCGGCAGGGACGGTGCCTACCCTCGCGCGGAGGAGGGGCGTGCCATCATGCAACGCGCCTGCGTGAGCGCGGAGTTCCGAGCGTTCGCGGCGAATGAGTCGAGCCCCGTGACGCAGTGGCTGCGTGCCCTGGCACGCCTCGCACATGAGGAGTGTGGCGGTCCGGGGGTCGGCGCGATTGGGATGTGCTTCACGGGGAACTTCGCGCTCTCCATGATGCTCGAACCCGCGATGCTCGCTCCCGTCATGTGTCAGCCGTCGCTGCCCCTGAGCGACACCGGCGCGATTCAACTGGCGCCTGACGAGCTTGCCGCCGTGAAGGAGCGCCTCGAACGTGACGACCTGACGGTGCTCGCCTATCGGTTCGAGGGAGACCGATTCTGCACGGCGCAGCGATTCCAGGCATATACGGCCGCGCTCGGAAAGCGCTTCGTTCCCCGAGTGCTGCCTACGTCCGCCGCGAACCCGACGCCGCCCCCCTTCTTCGCGGAAGTCGTCGGGTGCGCCCACAGCGTCGTGACGGCCCATCTCATCGACGCGGAGGGAGAGCCCACTCGCGCGGCGCGAGACGAAATCCTCGCCTTCTTCGCTCAGCGGCTGGGACGCGCGGGAGCACAAAGCGCGACGTGATGCGCCCATGCGCCACTCGCGTCAGTGGGCCACGCGGGCACGCGGCGCCAGGCGGACCAGCAGGGCCGCCAGCGCCGAGGCCGTCGCCGGCACCGTCACCGCCATTGGATTTGCGCCCGTCAAATCGGTCAACTCAGGGGAGAGCAGCGCCAGCGCCCTGCCGCGCCGCGAGAAGCGCCGTGGCCAGCTCCGCAAGGGCCCGCGATTGCGTCGCAGAGAGTCGCACCGCGGGCCGCGCGCGCTGCACCATCGAGAGCGCGGTCGACGCATCCAACGCATCACCTCGGGCAATGAGGAGCGCGGCCGCAATCATCCCGGTGCGTCCATGCCCTTGCGCACAGTGGATGTAGAGCGCATCAGGTCCGACAGCCAGCTCACGCAGGACAGGGGTCACTCTCGCTACGGGCAGAATCGAAGCATCAAGGATGGGCAGGGAGACATACCGGCCCGCGCGACGAATTCCTTCCGGTTCGACGAACTCAGACGTCAGATCGAGCACGGTCACGATGCCGTCGGGAAGCTCTCCCGCCAACAAGCGTCTTCCAATGAAAACGCCTGGCACCACTTCGTCGAACGCACGCTCTCGCGACAGCCATCGAACCAGATGCCAGGCGCCCCATGTCAGCAAGAGATAAGGCAGGAGCAAGATGATTGCCCAGGGCTGCATCCGCCCGTCCACGCGCTTGCCGAAAGCGTGTTCGCCCAGTCCAGCGTAGGCGAGTGCCACCAGGATGAAGCTCACCCCAGGCCACAACAGAAGCCACGCGACGCCGCCCAGTCGCAGGGCCAGGAAGGCAATCAACACGGCAGCCATGGCGAAAACGAAGGCGTACTTCATGCAAAGCACAGCGTAACCGGAACCGTGGGCGGCTACACGTCCATCCAGGAAGGGCGAATCACACGCGACATCTCGGGACTGGTGGCCCCAGGTGCGTGAAAGCCGCCGCGCCCGCTAGCGAGCGCCCCGGGAGGCTTCCAGCCCGCTCACGTACTTCCGGACCATCAGACTCAAGGGCACGGCCACCAGGGCGATGACAGTCGCCACCAGGTACACCTGGTTGATGCCCGTCACGAATGAGAGCAACTCGATGTCACGACGCTCCGTCATCCCCTCCCGCGCGAGCACCTGCGCCTCCCGGGCCGCGAAGCTGGAGAGGAGCGACGTGAAGATGGCAATCGAGAAGGCCCCGAACACGTTTCGCAGCCAGTTGCTGATAGACGAGGCGTGGCCACTCAGCTCCCGGGAGAGCTGCTCCATGCCCGCGTTGCTGGCCGGCATGATGGAGAGCGAGATGCCCACGTTCCGGACCAGCATCCACATCAGCACGTAGGTGTGGGAGACGTCCGGCGTCAGGCGGCTCAAGGCATATGTGCCACCCGCAATCAACAGGACGCCCGCCGTCATGAGCGTGCTCGGCCCGAGCTTGCCGTACATGCGTCCGACCAGGGGCATCAGGAGCGCCATGGACAGGGAGGCCGGGAGAAGAATCAACCCCGTCTTCAGCGGCGTCACACCCTGGATTTCCTGGAGGAACAACGGGATGAGGAACGCGCCCGAATAGAGGCTGATGGTGATGATGCTCGAGATGAGCAACGTCACCACGTAGCGGCCGTTGGCCAGCACCCGCAAGTCGAGCAGCGGCGCATGCGTCCTCAGTTGGCGGACGACGAAGTAGACGAGTGACACCGTCCCCAGCACGGCCAGCGACACCGTCTTCGAATCCGTCCATCCCCAGGCCCGTCCCTGACTCAAGGCGATCAGCAGCGCCAGCGTTCCGGTGATGACGGTGAGCAGCCCGGGGAAGTCGAACGCCTTCGGAACCTCCAGGCGGTAGTAGGGAACGGCCCGCACCGCCATCGCCACGGCGGCGAGGCCCAGCGGCACGTTCATGAAGAACAACCACCGCCAGTTGCCCAGCGTCATCAGCCAGCCCGCCAGCGTGGGGCCGAAGGCGGGGGCGAGCATGGAGGACAGGGTCCAGAGGCTCGCGGCCAGCGCCTGCCGTTCACGCGGCAGCAACTGATAGATGAGCGTCATCGTCACCGGCATGATGGCGCCACAGAACGCCCCCTGGACGAACCGGAAGGCCACCAGTGAGCGCGTGTCCCAGGCCACCCCACACAGCACGGAGGCCACGAGGAAGGCCACCAGGCTGGCCACGTACACCCACTTGAAGCTGAAGCGTCCACCCAGATAGCCAGTGAGCGGGGCGCTCGTTCCCATGGCGAGCATGAAGCCCGTCAGGGTCCACTGCACGGAGGACAGCTCCGCCCCGAAGTGCCGCTGGAGCTCGGGAATGGCGATGGTGATCGTGCTGGAGCTCAGCACCGACATGAACGACCCGACAAACAGGGTGAACATGAAGGGCCAGAAGCGGGGGACTGTCGGCTCGGCGGCGGAGTGCATGGGCGGCGGCAGGCGCTGGAGCGCGAGACCGAAGCCACTCATGAATCACGGCTGACGCCGAGGGTCCAGCCGGAAGGGACCCGCCGCCGCCGGCCCTCGGCTGCGCTCTGCTCAGGATGTCATCGTGGGCCACCAAGCCAGCGCCCCATTCCGCGGGGCGCGGTGGGCTACTACCTCGACCACCCCGGCCCCACCGACATCTCGTAGTCAAGGCGAACCACTTCATTGATGCCCACCGAGAAGTCCGTGCAACGCCCGAACGTCGTGCAGATTCGATAGTCCCCCAGGACCAGCGAGGCTTCGTAGAAGCCATCCTTGTTCGATGTCACGGAAACCACGTCCATGTCCTGGGGCAGTGACTTGACCAGCAAGGTCATCGACCGCGGCTCGCGCTCACACCCAGAAGAACACACGTCATTGACATAGGAGGTCATCCCATAGACCCCCTGCGATATCGTCACGGCCTCTTCAGGGTCGACATCACCGCAGGCCACGCTGCTCAAGGTCATGACGGCGAGCGACGCCAAGTATCCCCGGGAGTTCACCTTCATCAGAACAGCTTACGCTTCAGCCCCATGGAAAAACAGACAGGCTATTGCGCAGGCACCCGCTCCGTGGGTGAGCGTGAGGACCAGCACGAGCGCCAAGGCCTCGAAGAAGCGCGACGCCTCGAAGTTCAGATAGACATTGGACATGACCCTCTCCCCTCCGCGGCCATGAGACCGCGGGGTTGAACGACAACGCGGATGGAGCGCCCCAGGCTATGGGGCGGTGGATTCGAGCGCCGCCGCCAGCCGCTTGCGAGCCAGGTGCAAGCGCGACCACGCGGTGCCCTCGGGAATCCCGAGGACGCTGGCAATCTGGGCGTGTGACAGGCCTTCCACGGCGAAGAGCGACAGCACGGTGCGGTGCTCCAGCGAGAGCGTCCTCATCGCCACCTCGAGTCTGCGCCTCCGCTCCCGCGTCTCGAAGGTCTCCTCGATACCCGCCCGAGGGTCCGCCATCTCGATGTCGACCGCGTCGCCACGGTGACGCTCGCGCCGCGTCTTCGCGGCCACGGCGGCCCGCACCGCGATGCGATACGCCCACGTCGACAGCTGCGCATCCCCCCGGAACTGCGGCAGGGCCCGTTGAATCGAGAGGAACGTCTCCTGGACGGCGTCCTGGGCATCACTCGGGTCCCGGGTGATTCCATGGCAGAGCACGTACAGCTTCCCGCTGAGCGCCTCGTACAGGTGGCGCATGACATCCTCTCGCGCGGCGGCGTCGCCCGACACCACGGCGGCCCGGAGGGCCTCTTCATCGAATGGCACGCGCGGCGTCACGGTGCGACCTCGAGTTCGGCGCGCTCGCGCAGCAGTCGCGGCCTGCGCGTCCGAGCGAGGTAGACCGTCATGCCCAGGTTCACTCCCGCGGCAAACAGCAGGGTGACGACTCCCGGGAGCCCCTTGTCGCGCATCAGAAACGCAGTCCCCGCCATCGCGACCGTCATCGCCGGGAAGAGCCACAGGAGGGTGGTCAGGTCCTTGAGCTCCGTGTCGATGCGAGCCCGCCGCTGCGCCATCCACGCGTCCACGCCGACACTGGCCGCTTCGATGGCCCGCCGTTGAAGGCCGCGCAGGGTCAAGACGAGCCCGCCAGCGAAGAGCACTCCGACCGCCGAGACAATGGCCCACAACCGCAGGGGCGCCTCCGGTGCGAACAGAGGGCCCAGGAACACGCCCTGCCCCACGAAGGACCCGAGCGCGGCCCACGGGCCGTATTTCAGCCAGAAGCGGTCCTTCGCGAGCGCCCGCGAGACTTCCGCGTAGCGCGGCGCCGGAATGCTCACGCCGCCAAGCGCCTGGTCCATCTCCGCCGAAAGTGCGAGGGCCCGCTGGCACTCCGGACACGTCGCGGCATGCTGCTCCGCTTCCTCTTTCTCCCGCACGTCGAGAGCACCGTGGCGGCTCATCTCGAGCGCGAGCTGATATCCATCGCAACTCTTCGAGGTCATCCCTCCTCCTTCCGCCAGCTCAGAGGCGCGAGGAAGAAATCCCTTCACGGCAGGCACTTCTTTTTCGAAAAACGACAGAACCCCTCGAAATCACGAGGGGTTTCCAAGCCCACTCACCGGGGCTTCACGGCCTCGCGAAGAACGACACCTGCTGGAAGCGCAGGCCGGCAAGAATCTGTTCCACCCGCGCGTCCGACAGCGCCCCGATTCGCTCTCCCAGACGCGCCTTGTCGACCGAGGACACCTGCGACACGACGACGACGCTCTGCTTGGGGAGGTTTCCCTCTCCCACTTCGAGCAGCACGTTCCCCGGCTCGCTGGCCCGGTGCAGGTTCGACGTCAGCGCACACACGACCACCGTCGTGATGCGTGAGTGATTGAAGACGTCGTCCTGAACCACCACGTGGGGGTGCGAATAGCTGGGGACCGGGCCTCGTGAGTCGTCGGGCTCCACCCAGAACACATCACCGCGGTTGATTCGCTCGGGGGGCATGCCCTCGGGGTCTCCTGTGCCTGCCTCCGGTCTGGCGGCCCGGCCTTCTTAGCGAGCGCGGAGGCTTCCTCCAAGGCATCCGCCATCAGTTCCTCAAGGACAACGCCGACCGGGCCAGGCACGAGAAGCTGGGCTTCTACGACGGGTGGGGCGCCTTCACGAAACAACTCGCGAGGCTTGCCGAACGCGGCACCTGACACGGTGTAGGGTCGGCCCAAACGACCCGAGACGCGAATGCCCCACACCTCTCCGTCCCTCGAATCGCTGACCGAACTCACCACCCTTGAGGGGCTCCTGGCGGAGCGTGGCCTGGATGCGCTCCTGGCCACCTTCGACGAGGTGCTCGCCGGGACGCCCCCGGACACACGCATCCTCAAGAGCGAAAGCCTGTCGGTCGGCCCCAGGACCTTGCAGGTGCTCCGGCGCGCGCTCGCGCTCGACGCGGCGCTTCTCCGGGCGCACCCCGAGACGCTCTTCCAATGCCTCTACAACCGCCTGCGCTGGTTCGACGCCCCAGACACGGCTGCGCACTTCGCGCCCACGGACGCGGGGCCCTGGAGCCACGCGGAAGCGCACCTGTGGAAGCTCGCGGAGCACTGGAGGGGACAGTGGACCGCGCGGGAGGGCACGTCCTGGGTCGAATCCCTGCGGCCCCTGCCCGGAGCACTGGAAGGCAATGACCAGGTCCTGCGGCACGGCGCCCAGGTGTTGTGCGCGGCCTTCAGTCCTTCGGGCGACTGGCTCGCCACGGGCTCCTGGGAGGACGAGCGGAACGTCCGCATCTGGGACGTGGCCACCGGGACACTCATCCGCCAACTGGCGGGGCACGAGGGCGAAGTGCGCAGTGTCGCTTGGAGCCCGGACGGGACGCGGCTGGCATCCGGCTCACGCGACCACGACGCGCGCATCTGGGACGTCGAGACGGGCGAGCTCCTCCACGCCATGACACGCCAGGAGGGCCAGGTGACGTCGGTGGCCTTCAGTCCGGACGGCCGCTGGCTCGCCGCGGCGAACCTCGGGTGGCGGGTGCGGCTGTTCGACGTGACCTCGGGCCGGGAGGTGCGCACGCTCGAAGGGCACGAACAGTCCGTGTTGACGGTCGCCTTCCACCCCTCAGGCCGGTGGCTGGCGTCAGGCGCGTCGGACGATACGGTGCGCATCTGGGACCTGGAGACAGGCACGCAGACCGCCCACATCCGCAGCACCACCTCCGTCTCGTCCGTGGCCTTCAGCCCGGATGGCGATTGGCTCGTGCTGACCTCCATGGACGGCCTCATCCGGGTGGAGACGGCAGGCTGGACGCGCGTGCCCGGGGCGCTGGGCCAGGGTCCCTATTCCCAGGTCGCCTGGCTCGAAGGCGCACGGCTGGGCGCACTCGCCTTCAACCGGGTGGAGCTGCTCGACGCGAGGAACGGAGAGGTGCTCCGGGCGCATCCCTACCCTTCCGACGGCCGTGAGCGCGGCGCCGCCTTCCTTCCGTCCGGCAAGCGCTTCGCGCTGACCGCGGCGAATGGGCGCACGCATGTCCGCGACCTGGATGCGGACCCCAGCCCTACCCTCCTGGCCGAACAGGACCGCGTCATGAACCTGTGGGGACATGCCGAAGGGGCATGGGGCATTACACGCCTGCACTCGGAGACGCGCGTCATCGATTCACAGGGGCAGGCCACGGCACTGCCTCCCGGCTCTCCGGCGGCCTACGCGCAGACCTGGCAGGTCAGTCCCGACGGCGCATGGCTGGCCCAACCCGAGCTGTCCTCACACGAGCGGCGCTACCGGCTGGGCATCCTGCTGCTCGACGCACGGAGCCTCGCCCCCGTGCGCACCCTGCTGGCGCCCCCTGGCGAACAGGCCGCGAAGGCCCAGACGCTCCTCGTCAACAAACTTCCGATTGCCTTCTCTCCCGACGGGAAGCTGCTGGCGGCCGCCATCGAAGAGGGCGCGGTGCACCTCTGGCGCGTGGCGGACGGCACCTTGCTGCACAGGCTGCGCGGACCTGGAGGTCCCATCACCTGGGTGGACTTCACGCCGGATGGCACCTGTGTCGTGTCGGGACATGCGGCCAGCGAACGCGTGTACGTCCACGAGGTCCGGGGCGGCAAGGTCATCGTCAACACCGAAGCGGTGGTCGAGCCTTCCCCCGCCTATGCCGCGGCGGCCAGCGCGCCCGTCATCGTCGTGGGCCGAGCGTCGGGAGAGCTCGTGCTCATCACGCTCCCCACCGGCGCCCAACAGGTCCTGACGGTGAGCCAGGAGCCCGTCATCGCCCTGGGACTCTCCGCGGACGGCACGCGCGTGGCGGCCTCCAGCATGGATGAGTGCGTGCGGGTCTTCGATGTGCGGACAGGCGCACGCCTGCATGAGCTTCCCCACCCGTCCCTGCCCTTCTCCATCGCGCTGAGCAGCGAGGTGCTCGTCACCCTGGCCGAAGACATGCACACGCGCGTCTTCGACCTCGCCACGGGCGAACTGCGCACGGAGCTCGATGGAAGCGTCACCACGGACGACTTCGTGTCCCAGCGCTACTGGGAGACGCTGGGCGAAGGCCCGGTCACCTTCCACCTGCAACGAGACACCACGCCCCGGGCCCACTTCCAGGATGCGATGGAAGAGACTCTCATCCTGAAGGACGGGCTCGTCCTGGGACGGGGCCGCACCGAGCGGGACTTCTTGTACGTCCTGAAGCTCCACATACCCTGAGCATCAGGAACCCGCGGAAGCCTCTCTCCCCTCTCTGCTGAGGCAGAGAGAGGCCCCGCGACCTACGTGCTAGCAGTCCTTCCAATCCGCACCCGCATAGCCCAGCCCCCGCTTCGCGCACTGGTACTTTCCGTGGTTGCGGCAGTTGCCATACACGACATTGGGATAGGGACCTCTCCAGACCTTATCGGAGCACCGGATGAAGCAGCAGGCCTTGAGGGCGCTGACCGTTCCATCCTCGGTGCTGGGGTCCGCCTGTTCCAGGTACTGCTCTGGAATGGCGATGGACTCCTGCGGCTCCTGCGACTCCTCGGGCAGCGGGCCACCACACCCCACAGCCAACAGCGCCCCCATCCACAGCGGCAACGTGCTCTTCATTTGATTTCTCATGGTTTCAGCCCTCACGTGTCCTTGCACACTGACAATGGCTAGCAGTTCCGCCAGGCGTGCCCTTGATAGGTGAGCTTCTTCTGCGGGCAGTAGTACCTTCCGTACTTCGCGCACAGGTCATACTTGATGGAGGGAAAGGGCCCGTACCAGGTCCCGCTGCACTTGACGTTGCAACAGATGGCGGAACTCTCGACCTCGCCCTCACCGAGATACTCGGCGGGAATCCCTGGCGGAGAGGATTCCTCCTCGACCGGTTCGCCCGGCTGTGGTGCCTCTCCATCGGCGGGGCCGCATCCCACCAACAGCACCACGCCAGCAATCCACGCGAACCAACGTCCATGGCCATTCTTCATGGAATCCTCCCAGGCTCAATCCAGACAAAAAGGCCGCGAGCCACCGGCCTCCTGTCTATTGGACCGAATCGAGGTTCCAGACGTTCCCGCTTCACCCCTGCGTCATTCCAAATCAAACAAGACAGACAAGCTCCGTGCAGAAGCCTCCAGTCCGCTGCGACTTCCCGACTGGAGCATGAAATGACATCAGCCCCTCTCAAAGCCTCAATCTATGACGCGGCGGCATTCCGGATTCCCTCCCCCCAAGAATGCGGGATGGCGCGGACGTGGGCCAAGGGGCGCACCTTCCCCCCGCCCCCAATCCCCCTCCGAAGACGCGCGTTTCCAGGGGCATGCAATGGCCCCACCGGTGCGTTGACGACGGACGAGGGAGCGAAAACCCGTTCGCCGCGCGGCCCGTGACGTCCGGACCGGTGTCGATGGCCGTGCTGGGCGCGAGCTGCGCGGCCACCACGTTGGCAACAGCCCACTTTTTCATCGGTGAATTCCTCGTCGAGCACCGCTCGCCAGACCTTGAGGGTGTCCCCGCTTGCGCCCGCCCTTCACTCCAGGCATCATTTCAGTGAACAGGTTCACCGAAAAGAAGGGGGGAGGCCATGGCGACGCGGAACAAGGCCGGAGCGACGGGCGGGCCCAAGCGGGGACGCCCCCGGGGCCGGACGGAGCAGGGCCACGAGACGCGCCAGCGGCTGTATGCGACCGCGCTGGGGTTCATCTCCGCGCGGGGCTACGAGGCCACCCATCTGCGGGACATCGCCAAGGAGGCGGGGGTGAGCGTTGGCCTGCTGTACCGGTACTTTCCCAGCAAGCGCGCCATCGTCCTGGCGCTGTACGACGAGTTGTCCTCGGCGTATGCGGCGCGCGCCGAGGCGTTGCCCGCCGGCTCCTGGCGGGAGCGCTTCCTGTTCGCGCTCCGGGCAAGCCTTGGCGTGCTCGGGCCGCACCACGAGGTGCTCAAGGCGCTGATTCCCGTGCTCGTGGGCGGAGAAGAGGACGGCCTGTTCGCGCCGCAGACGGCGTTCTCCCGGCAGCGGGTCCAGGCCGTCTTTGAAGACGCCGTCGCGGGCGCCACGGACGTCCCGAGCAACGCCACGGTGGCCCATGCACTGGGCCGGTTGCTCTACGTCGCGCATCTGGCCGTGGTGCTGTGGTGGCTGCTCGACAAGAGCCCACGTCAGCGCGCCACCGAGGGCCTGGTGTCGATGCTGGCGGGCCTACTGCCCCCTGCATCGCTCCTGCTCCGGCTGCCTGGTGCCGGAAGCATGGTCCTGGGCGCGGACGCCCTCTGCCGGCAGGCGCTCTTCGGCGAACCGGCGCGTGCCCAGGCGGAAGAGGTGACGCGATGAATACCGCGACGCTGGGACATGCCGAGGTCTCCCTGAACGGGAAAGGCACAGGCGAGCCGCGCGCGAGCACCGCATCCCTGGTGCCTCCCGAGGTGGGCCGCTTGCGCTTCGATGCGGCGCGGACGCTGTGGCTCTGGGGCATGCTCATCCCCGGTGTCACCGTGGGGCTCGCGGCGGCGACGCCCACCACGGTGGTGGTGTCGCTCCTGCTCACCTTCGCGACGCTCTGCCTGGGACACTCGGTGGGCCTGCATCGCGGCGTCATCCACCGCACCTACGAGGCGGGCCCTCTCACACGCGGCGTGCTCGCGTACCTGTTCGTGCTGAGCGGGCTCGGCGGTCCCCTGTCGTGGGCACGCCTGCATGCGGTGCGCGACTACTGGCAGAACCGTCCCGACTGTCCGCCCTACTTCGCCTATGAGCACTCGATGGCCCGCGACTTCGGCTGGAACCTGCACCTGCGCTTCGAGCCCGCGGATGACCGGGCCCTGGCGCGGCTTCCTCCAGACGTATTGACGGACCCGTGGCTGTGCTTCCTGGAGCGCACCTGGCCGCTCCACGTGCTCGGGCTGACGGGGGTGGTGCTCGCGGTGCTGGGCCCCGAGGCCGTGGCCCTCTGCGTTTGCGCCCGCACGGCCGCCGGCATCCTCGGACACTGGGCCGTGGGCTACGCGGCCCATGTCTGGGGAGAGCGGCGCTACGCCCTGCCGGGCGCGGCGGAGAGCGGTACGAACATCTGGGTGCTTGGCGTGCTGTCGTTCGGCGAGGGCTTCCACAACAACCACCACGCCTTCCCAGGCTCCGCACGCATGGGCCAGAAGGCACACGAGCTGGACCTGGGGTGGTGGGTCATCCGAGGGCTTTGTCGGCTGGGACTCGTGCGTGATGTACGTACTTGAGCGAAGCGCCAGGCGACTTCACGCGTAGCACGGCGGATTGAACCGAGGAACACGGCGGGCTTCCGGGCGCTGCATGGACGCCCCCGCGTCAGGTGGCCCTCGATACCTGAGCGCTCACTGCGAGGTCGCTTCCATCCACTGGACCACGACCTGGCACAGCGCCTTCTTCTTCGCCTTCACCTCCGCCAGGTCGCGAAGCGTGACGATGGCTCGGTCCGGGGCGGCCCACTGCAGCAGGCCGCTGGTGTCGTCGAAGGAGAAGCCTTGCGTCGCCTTCACCTTCGCGCCCCGGTGGAAGATGAGCTGAACGCAGTCCTTGGGCTTCAGCTTGAATGTCACCCGGTCATCGTCCTTGAAGCAGAAGCTTGGCGCGTTCCACTTGATGCGCTCCGCGATGCCTGGATGGGCGGCCAGGATGGCGGTGCGCAGGCTTTCGACTTCGTCCTTCCGGGCGTGTTCGAGCTCCTGCATGAATCGTTCGACTTCTTCGGACCGGTTCGACACGCGCGTCGCCTCCCTCCAGCACCATGACATTTCGAGCGGGCTGGTGGACGCGGCATAACCCGGCCCATGAGCGAAGTCAGCAGCCCGCAATCCAAGGATGCTGGGCGAGTCAGGGGCCTGGTGTATGGAGCCTCCTCCCCCGCCGTACCCCCAGGAGGAATCCTCGATGCGTCGTCTAGTTCCAGCCCTTCTCTCCGCGAGCCTGATGGTCGGATGTGGTCCCACCGGCTCCGAGTCCGAGCCGTCTTCTTCGTCCACGGAGCACCAGGACGCGCCGCTCACCACCACGGACGTGGACGTGGCCCCGGAGTGTCAGGGCCTGCTCACCTTCGTCAACACGGCGTCTCTGTCCACGCTGGACGCCTATCTCCCCAGTGACGTCGCCCAGAACCTCGTCGGCTACCGCGCGACGGCGCCCTTCTCCACGTTGGCGCAGGTGTCCGCGGTCCGGGGTGTCGGCCCGGTGCGCCTGACTCAAATCGAGGGTGGCGCCCGCGCGCTGGGCTACATCACCAGCACCTGCGCCGGCATCCTGGACGAGCTCGCGCTCTCCACCGATGACGCGGCGGCCCTGGTCAACCTGGTGAACACCATCGACAGCAGCGCGTTGTACGCCGTCCTGCCGTACGCTTGGAACGGCGCAACGAACCTCCTCAACCTGCGGCCCTTCACGTCGGCGCAGGCCATCTCCGAGGTGACTGGCATCGGCACGGTCAGCCTGCGCAACCTCCGCAACGCGGCCACGCAGGGCTACGCCCTGACGGCGCTCATCGCCGTGATCAACGCGCAGGAGGAGAGCCTGTGGACGTCCCGCCTGAGCCAGGACTTCGACATCCAGGACGTGATTGACGGCGCTCACGGCAATGGCGAATTCAAGAGCGCGCAGTGCTTCGGCATCGACCCCAGCCTCTTCCCCGCGGGTCAGGTCTGGACTGTCCGTCCCGAGCTGGCCACGGGCACCGAGGTCTACAACGAGATCAAGAGCACGGTCGACTACGCGGACCGCAACGAGCCGCTGCCGGAGACGCTCTACACCGACGGTCTGGCGGAGCTGCAGGCGCGCACCGCCGGGCGCACCTTCAAGGGCTGCTTCATCAGCTACGGGAAGGGCCCGTGGGGCGGCATCCAGGTCAAGTTCTACGTCGACACGGTGACCGGATACCGCATCCTGTCGGAGCAGCACTGGTCGGAGTGAGCCAGCCTTGAAGCACCCCAGGCCCGTCCATGGGGCCTGGGGGTTTCAACGGGACGTCACCCGCGAGCCTGCGCGTGATTACGGAATCGTGGCCGTCACGGACACGCCCGAGTAGGACGAATAGCCGCGCACGGACACGTACCAGGTGCCAGCCTGGGGGTTGGAGAAGGAGCAGGTCTCCTCGTTGCCGGCCAGATAGGGCCGGCAGTTGTAGGCGCTGGTGGTGGGCTGCGAGCCGCTGCGCACATAGAGGTCCGCGTCACCCGAGCCCCCCGACTGCACCACCTTGAGCGACGTCGTGCCGCTGGGGACCGTGATGGCGAAGTGCTTCCAGGTGCTGGACGAGCCGGACAGGTTCGTCTGGGTCAGCAGCGTGGTGCCGGGCGGCGGGGTCGTCCCACTGAGCTTGGAGTCGATCCAGCTCTCGAAGTACGACACGCGCGCGTACATACCCGGGTAGCGCGCGTCGGCGCAGCCGTAGCCCCAGCTCACGACGCCCGCGAGCTTGCGGGTGCCATTGTGATTGACGGTGAGCGGACCACCGCTGTCGCCCTGGCACGAGTCCTTGCCCGGCGCCTTGGCGCCAATCTGATCCGGGCCAATGTACTCATTGGGGTAGCTTTGCTGCGCCTCCGTGTTCGAAATCACGTTGACGTCCACCGTGCGCAGGGTGGCGGACCCCGAACCACCGGAGGAGGTCGCACCCCAGCCCGTCACGCGCGCGACCACGGCCGGGTCGGTGGCGCCGCTCGCGGCATCCGCCGCCGAGATGCGGGGAATGGCCGCGACGGTGGTGCCATTGAGGTCCAGCGACGTGGCCAGACGGAGCAGGGCAACGTCGTTGCCGGAAGCGCCGTAATCTTCATGAATGATGGTCTGCGCCACGTTGCGCGTCTGGCCCGTGCTCGTGCTCGTGCTCGAGGTGGAGCCCGCCACGATGCTGGTGACGGCGTAGCCATCCACACAGTGCGCCGCGGTCAGAATCCAATCCTTGTTGAGGATGGAGCCACCGCACCAGTGGCCGCCGTACCGCAGGGACACCTGCCACGGATTCTCATTGATGGTCGTGGTGGTGCCACCGACGATGTCCTGCTCGATGGTCGCCGGCGCCACCGACTCCGCCTGCTCCTCGACCATCTCCGGACCGCAACCGACCAGCAACGACATCGCGCCAACTGTCGACCACCGCCGCATGACCTTCACTGACATCATGGAGACCTCGGGTATCTGGGGAAGACGTGAAACGGCAAAGCACGACTAGCCGACCCACGCTTAAAAAACCGTAACACACGATCTTCCCCATCTACCAGCCCCGCCCCGGATGAAGCGCTACCGCTTTCGGAGGCGCTCACGTTTTGCGACATGCCTGTTTCATTACATCTCCGCCACACTTTGGAATGGGGCGGAGCGTTGATGACTTGTCATTGGAGCCGCGGGCCGAAGTGACGACGGCGACATGAAGCAGCCCGGCGGTGTGATGCGACACACCACCGGGTCCGTCACACCCCTGACTACGGGCGGCCTTCCTGCCGCGTGTTGCTGCTCGCGGTGGCCGCGGCCGAGGTGGCGCGTGGCAGCTTCGGCGGAGGCGGCTTGGCGAGGCTGTCCAGGAAGGGCATGAGGTTTTCGGCGGCTTGCAGGATGTCTCGCTCGAAGTCCGTCACCCCCTGCGGTGAGCCATCCAGCCTCAGCAGCCTGTCTTGCGTCTCCGTGTGCCCCTCCCAGCTCACCTGGGCCACGGGCCCGGGCGCGCCCGTGCGCGCGAACTGGACCAGTGAATCCACCAGGTGACGCATGAACGTCCCGTCCTCCTCCGTGAACAACGCTCCGGTGGGCGGCACGTCCGCGGCCGTCTCCAGGAAGTAGGGCACCTCGCCCCCGTGAGGCACACCCAGACGCTGCCGAGGGGCAAGCATCTTCGCGCGGTACTCGAAGTAGTAGCGCCACACCGCGGCGCCGCGCTCCGCGTGGCGGGTGGCCAGCAAGCGGGGCATGACCGTGAAGACGAAGTCGCGACACATCCGCCGGCCAATCTCCCGGTCATCGTCCACGTCGGGGTAGAGCTGGCGGATGGACTCGGCGAAGGCGCCCAGGCGTTCAAGGATGGTGGCGGGGTCGATTCCGAACGAGGACACCACGCTGGAGTCGTCACTCGTGCTGCCGAGGATGAGCGGCAGGGAGAGTTGCTCTCCGCGCGCGAAGGTCTCGCGGATAGGCTCGGGAAGGACGGAGTCTCCGTAGATGGGACTGGGCGCGTTCGCGGTGTCCGCGGGGAGCATCCAGAACTTCTCCGGCCCCAGCTCGCGCAGGTCCTTCATGGTGGCCAGCAGCCGGTCCAGCCCGTTCCTCCACGCGAAGGCCATGCCGGCCAGCCGCGCGTCCGCCAGGGGCTTCTCCTGGAGCACGTACGCGCTCATGGCCACGCCCCGGCGGAAGAGGTTCTTCTCCCGCACCTGCGGCGACGTGAAGAGCGACAGGACGCTCTTGGCGCCCGCCGACTGTCCCATCACCGTGACATTGCCGGGGTCGCCGCCGAACCGCGCGATGTTGTCGCGCACCCATTCCAGCGCCAGCACCTGGTCCAGCAGGCCGAAGTTCGCGGGCCCACCCGGATTCTCCTTCTCCAGCGCCGGATGCATGAAGAAGCCCAGGTGCCCCAGGCGGTAGTTGAAGGTCACCAGCACCACGTCGCGCGACGCCAAATGAATCCCTTCATAGGGCGGCAGACGGCCCGAGCCGATGACGAAGGCGCCGCCGTGAATCCAGAACACCACGGGCAGCTTCGCGCCCGCATCCAGCTTGGGCGTCCACACATTGAGGAAGAGACAATCCTCGTGCATCTCACCGGGGTCGCCACCGCCGGCCTCGATGCAGGCCTGACGGGACTGGTACGCGGAGAAGCCGAAGTTGAAGGCCTCGCGGACACCGGGCCATGGAGTGGCGCGCTCGGGCGCCTTCCAGCGCAGCGCTCCCGTGGGAGGCATCGCGTAGGGAATGCCCCTGAAGACAGAAATCTTCCCTTCGACCAGGCCCTGCACCTTGCCTTCCTTCGTGGCTACCTCAGGCGTCTTGATGACGTTCATCAACCGGCTCCCTTTGGTCGTGCGACTGGACGTGCGACAAGTGAAGACACACGCACCCAGACTCCAGCGGAGAAGCCCTCGTGCACCCATTCGGTCTAGATGAGCGAGCGTGAGATAGAATTGAATGGCAATTCCTGGCAACACACCCCTGCCAGAAACCCGCATTGCTGAAATCGATCGCTGGGAACACGACACCCGCCCCGCCCTGGAGTCGGCCGGGGCGCGGGCCCGGGCCTTCCCTGCTCCCGGACCGTAAGCCGCGCCAGCGTCCGCGCGAGCCGCTCCGGATGGACGGGCTTCAGCATCTTGCTCGCGTCAACTTCCGGACACTGTGTTAGGGTGGCCGCCGCATGGCGATCGAGAAGGCGCTTCTGCTCATCGCGGATATCGGCGGATACACCCGCTTCATGAGTCACCACCGCTTCAGCCTCGCGCACGCGCAGGAGACGGTGGCGCAGTTGCTCGAGGCCGTCATTGATGCCTCGGGCCCACTCAAGCTCGCAAAGCTCGAAGGAGACGCGGCGTTCTTCTATGCCGTGGGCGACGATTTTCCCGCCTTCGCCCGGATGGTCGCGGACATCCGCCGCGCCTTCGTTTCACGGCGAGAGCAGTTCATCGCCGACCGCATGTGCAAGTGCGACGGCTGCATGCAGGTCAGCTCCCTGACGCTCAAGTTCGTGGCCCACGCCGGTGAGGTCGCCTTCCAGCGCGTGAAGCACCTCACCGAGCTGGCGGGCGTGGACGTCATCCTGGTGCACCGGATGCTGAAGAACGACGTCCCCGTCACGGAGTACGTCCTGATGACCGACGCCGTGCACCAGGGGCTCGCGCCGGAGCTCCGCCAGCTCACCCAGGGACTGGAGCACGACTTCGAGGGCATGGGGCGCACGGCGACGCACTACCTGGACCTGAACGCGTTCGTCCTCGCGGCGCCCGAGCCCGTGCGCCCGAGCCTTCCGCGCAAGCTCTGGGCCAAGCTGAAGCTGGAGCTGAGCTCGATGAAGTACGTGCTGGGCCTCAAGCAACCCTGCGAGAACTTCCGCAACGTCGAGGTCGTGGACGCCCAGAAGCCGTAGCGGGCGCCCGCGATTCAGGGGGCCTCCGCGTACCATGCAACGCGTTACCCTGGCGGCCGGGGCGCAACGGCCAGGACGAAGCGCGCGTAGCCAATCTCCGCCGCGTTCTTCATCAACTCCAGGTTGACCCAGGCCACGATGTCTCCGAAGGGCTTGCCTTGCAGCGGCCAACGCGTGCGCTCCGTGGAGCGGAGGTCCTCGTCGCTGAGTTGCTCGATGGCGGCGCGCCACTCCGTGTACCGCCGCGAAATCAAGTCGCGCACGGCGTCCGCGGTACCCGGCCACTCCACCTGCTCCCGCGTCAGGGTGGCATCCCCGAACGAGTGGTTGTGAACCATGGACCACCAGAACCCCAGGTGCCACGTGAGCCAGGCCACACTCGCCGGCCCCAGGTCGTAACCTTCATGCTCGGGCCACTCGACATGCCACTTTCCATCCGGACCCTGCTGGGCATGGAGGCCCACGGACGCGGGACGGCGCAGGCAATCCTCCGTGGTCAATCCCTCCAGGTGATAGAGGGTGAGTGCCCAGGCGATGTCGAGTTGCCCCAGGAGCGTGTCTCGGAGTGGATTGGACATGAGCGCAGGATAGACCGACGTCCCGCTGCCCCGACACGGAACCTGCGCCAGGATTTGAACCCGACAGAGGGGATGACATGAGCGATGAGCGATTGGTGCTGACGCGGGGAGACATCACCCAGGTCCAAGCGGATGCGATTGTGAACGCAGCCAACTCCACACTGTTGGGAGGCGGAGGCGTCGACGGGGCCATCCACCGAGCGGCCGGCCCCGGGCTTCTGGCCGAATGCCGAACCCTGGGCCGTTGCCCTCCGGGAGAAGCTCGCATCACCGGAGGCCATGCCCTTCCCGCCAAACACGTCATCCATGCCGTGGGGCCCGTGTGGCAAGGAGGAAGCAGCGGCGAGGAGACCGTGCTCGCGCGCTGCTACCGGCGGGCCTTCTCCCTGATGGAACAGCACGGCCTTGGCACCATCGCCTTCCCGTCCATCTCCACGGGCGCCTATGGGTACCCCATCGAGCGGGCGGCGCGAATCGCCTTGCGCGAGATTCTGGCCGCGCTCCAGCGCATGCCGACCCTCCAGCGCGTCACCGTGGTGCTGTTCAGCGACAGGGACCTCGACGTGTACCAACGCGCACGTCAGGCGCTGGAGCCCACCCCTTCGGCCTGAAGGGTTCGCGACGCGCCAGACTGGCGGGGCTCGCGCGCGGAGACGGCGATGCACCACTGCGCGGCCCAGTAACACAGCATGATGGCGTAGCCGGAGCCCGGCAGCGGGCGTACGAAGAGCTTGAGCGCCAGCAGTCCGTCACTGACGGCGAATAGCAGCGCCCCCGCGAGCGCGAACCCCTGCGCGCGACGCGAAAGCCCCGGGCTCCCCAGCATGGCCCACGCACGCCATGTCATCGCACAGATGACGGCGACGTAGGCCGTCACCGGGAGCGCCATCTCACCCAGGTGAGACCAGAGAAAGACGCTGGCCCCCACCGCCAGGAACACGAAGGGCAGCGCCCTGCCCCACCGCGGCTGGCGTGACACCGTGACGTACGCGGCGACGTAGCTCACGTGCGCCAGCAGGAAGGCCCCCAGGCCCGGGAGGAACAGCCCTGGCCCCACGTCCAGCAGCACGTCTCCCAGCAGCGACAGCGCCAGGCCGGCGAATATCCACCGCCCGTAGCGTCCGAGCGGCGGCCACTGCCACAGGAGTAAACCTGTCTCTTATACACATCTCCGAGCCCACGAGACGCTCATGA
>NZ_SRLV01000079.1:0-41889 GCF_006518205.1 Myxococcus sp. CA005
CAGCAGGTCCACCGCCCCCTCGACCCCCACCTCGCCCTCCAGGGCAAGCATGAACGGAAGGCTTCGGTGAATTGTCTGTGACGGCGCCCGCGCCAGTTCACGTGCGAACGCCGACGTCAGGAAGCGCTCCAAGGTGTTCAGCACCGCATCCATGCCCTCTTCGTCCGGAAGCGCGCCCGCGTCACGCAGCAGCGTCTCCAGGTGGGCCCGCCGCTCCGAAGCGTCTACATCCGGCGCCGCCAATCGGAGGTCGACGCCGCGAAGCAGCCGCTGCACCAGGTCCTCGGGACGCTCGGCGGGAAGCCAGCCGTCAGGCTCCACCAGGGGCGGCGCGCCACGGGGCAGCACTTCCCAGGGCCACGGCGCACCGCGAAGCCCCAGCCGGTGCACGTAGTGGAAGCGGCGCGGACAGGCGATGAAGTCCTGCAACGCCTCCGCGGAAGCCACCGCGGCGCCCAGTGATTCCGCTTGCGCGACACGCTGACCTCGCACCCGCAGCAGCGCGGCTTCGACGCGCGCCTCGGCGAGCAACAGGGCCTCAGGACCGGGCGGCTCCGGGTCCGCCGGTGGAGGGAGCGTGTCGACGTCCAGCTCATCGACCAGGTCACGCAGGTCCGCGTCCACCTCCAGGCGCCCGTCGATGAGGTGCCACCAGGAGTCCTTGCCACCGCGTGGCTCCGCGCCGCCCGCCAGCACCAACATGTCCTTGGCACGCGTGAGCGCGACGTAGAGCAGGCGGCGGTACTCGGCGTCCTCGCGCGCCTTCAGCTCCGCGCGCACCGCGTCGAAGCGGCTGGAGGTGTAGTCGTCCAGCGAATCCGGAACCCACGGTCGCAGGGAGATGCCATGCGTGCGCTCGAAGTGGGCACGGCCCGAGGTGCCACGCCTCCGGCCGCCCATCGAGGGCACCACCACCACCGGCCACTCCAGTCCCTTGGCGCTGTGGATGGTGAGGAGTTGCACCGCGCGAGGGTCGCTCGCGTCCAGCAGGTCCGCCTGGGCCTCCGTGGGGTTGTTCTCCGCCAGCATCCGCAGCTCGCGAGAGAAGGCGACGCAACCGCCCGTGCCGCGCTCGTCCCGCCGCGACGCCAGCGCCAGCAGCTTCTCCACGTTGGCGCTGGCTTGCTCCGCATACGGCGAGCCCGCCAGCGCTTCGCGGTAGCCCGTCACGTCCAGCGCGGCTACCAACAGCTCCCTCACGCCCATCCGGTCGCGCTCGCGCCTCAGGCCGGGAAGCGCGGCGAGGAAACGCTCCAGACGCTGCCGCTCACGCTCGGACAACGAAACCAACACCTCCGGGTCCGTCAACCGGGGCGACGACAAGGACAGGGGCGCGTCTCCCGCCAGGAGGAACAGTGACGCGTCCTTCAACCCCACCAAGGGTGAGCGCAGCACCGCCGCGAAGGCCAAAGCATCCTCGGCATCCGCCAGCAGCGCGAGCAGCGAGGCCAGGTCCAACACCTCCTGCGCGCCGTAGAAGCCACGGCCGCGCAGCACGCGGTGCGGGACACCGTGGCGGATGAGCGCCTGCCGGTACACCTCCAGGTGCGTGAAGGTCCGGAACAGCATGGCCACGTCTCCGCCCCGAGCAGGACGCAACCCTTCGCCATCCTCACGCGCGACGGACGCAGGTGCCCCCGGCGCCAGCAGGCACCGCAGCCGGCGGGCAATCGCGTCCGCGTCCAGCCAGCGCAGGTCCGCCGCCGTGTCCGCTTCCTCCAGTTGCAACCGTTCCACCACTGGCGTTTCCGACAGCGACGGCCTCACCGCGGCGAGGTCGTCCTGCTCCGGAACGTAGATGACCTCGAAGGGCCGAGGTGCCCGGGCATCCGCGGCGACGAGCACCCCCGCGAAGGTGCGGTTGAAGAACGACAGCAGCCCGGGCACGGAGCGACGGTTGTGCTGGAGGAAGCCGCGCGTGCCGCCCTCGTCCACCAGCTTCTTCGCCAGCACGGAGAAGACGGACACGTCCGCGCCACGGAACTCGTAGATGGACTGCTTGCGGTCACCCACCGCGCAGAGGAAGGCGGGCTCCAGCGGCAGCGCCGTCACCAGGTCCGCATCCGGCGCCAGCTCGCGCGGGCCGTCCTCGCGCTTCTCCGCCAGCAGCAGCACCAGCTCCAACTGGAGGCGGTTGGTGTCCTGGAACTCGTCCACCAGCAGCGCGCCGATGCGCTCCTGCACCTGGCGGCGGAACTCGGGATGCGCGCGGAGCAGGTCGCGCGACTTCACCAGCAGGGACGTGAAGTCCAGCACGTTGCGGCGGGACAACTCCGTGTCGTGCCGCGTCTCCACGCGCGTCAGCAACTCGCGGAACGTCACCTCGAAGGGCGCGGTGCGCCATGCGGCCCAGGCATCATCCAACCGGGGCACGGAGCCATCGCTCTTGCCGAAGACGCGCCAGTAGAACTCTCGCACGGGCCCCGCGGCCCCCTTACTGAGCCGCGCGAAGTTGCGACCGTCCGCCTTGAAGCACGCGCGCAGCCACGGGAAGCGCTCGCCCTGCCCGAAGTTCTCAGGCGTCATGCCGTTGAGCGCGCGCTCCAGCCCGCCCAGCAACCGGCTCCACTCGCCCTTCGCGTCCAGGCCCCGCGCCTCGGCACACAGCTCCAGGCACCGCGTGACGGACGACTCCAGCTCCGCGCGCGCTTCGGCGGCGTCACTCACGGCGGCATTCTCCGCGCGCAACCCTTCCTCGCGCAGCTTGCCGTAGACGGCCATCAACGCGGCCACCAGCCCGTCGGAGAAGCCCGAACCGGAGAAGCCCAGCTCCTGGCACAGCTCCCGGACCTGCGCGTCACCAGCCTCCAGCGCGTCCAGCACCACGCGCTCGCAGACGTCCTGCACCAGCCCCGTCGCCTCGAGCGAGTCCAGCACCTCGAAGTTCGGGTCGATGCCTACCGCGGGCGGTGCGCGCCGCAGCAACTGGCCACACAGTGAGTGGAAGGTGCCCACCGTGGCCGCGCCCAGCTCCTCGCGCAGTTGCCGCCAGGCATCCGGCAGCGGGAACGGCTTGTCCAACCGCGCCAGGGATTCACGCAGGTCCACTTCCTGGTCCAGGCGCGTATCGCCCTGGGCCAGCCCGTCCAGGCGCTGGCGGACGCGCGAGCGCATCTCCGCGGCGGCCTTGTCCGTGAACGTGAGCATGCACAGCCGCGACGGGCGCACCGCACCGCCGGCGACACGCGCGCCGGCCAGCAGGTGCAACGTCATGGTGACCAGGCTGTACGTCTTGCCCGCGCCGGCGCCCGCCATCAGGGCGAGGTTGCGCTCCAACGCGAAGAGGGATGGCTCGCTGCTCATCCCCCGTCCTCCGTGATGCGCCTGTCCGTAATCCGACACACCGCGCGATAGCCACACGTCCCGCAGTCCTGGGGCCGCGCGGCGAACTGGCCCTGCCGCAGCGTGCCCACCAGCGCCTCCACGGCGTTGGGCAGGTTGAGGCCTTCCTTCTCCGCCACCTTCGCGCGGACCTCGGGGTCCTTCGACAGCAGCTCGTCCAGCTCCGCGTCGGAGATGACCTCGGACAGGCGGATGGCCATGCCCGTGCGCAAGGAGAACCACGCGGCCTGCCGCGCTTCCGTATGGCCGCTCTCGCGCGCCGCGTAGAGGTACAGCGGGAGCTGGAAGTCGGACGTCAGCAGCCGCTCCTTCAGCGAGCGCTTGTCCAGCCGGCCCGACTTGTAGTCGATGACGCCCACCTCGCCGCCCGACTTGTCGAGCCGGTCGATGGTGCCCTCGAAGTACACGGGCTCCTCGCCCGCGTGAAGGACGACGTTGCTCCACTTGTCGTCACGGGCGGCGGGGCCGAAGCGGAACTCGAAGTTCTCCGGCGTCATCGTGTCGAAGGGCAGGCCGCGCCGCTCGTCCACGAGGATGCGGCGAGCCATCGCTCGGGCCCGCTCATGCGCCAGCTTCCATAGCTCCGGATGTCCCACGTGGTGCACGCGCTCGAAGTCCTTGATGGCGGCCTTGAGCGCGGCGTCCAGCACCTCGTCCGGAACCTCCTCCGGCGCCTTGCCCAACAACTGCTTCTCCTTCAGGGCCGCGAAGACCTCCTCCACCACCTTGTGCCAGAAGGTGCCGCGGCCCCGGGCGTCGAACTCCTCGCCCGGCACGTCCGGCTCGGCCACCTTCAGGCCATACGAAAGGAAGCCCTGGAAGCCGCAGTTGCCGAAGCGCGCCAGCGCAGACGCGGAGAGCGGCCGGGTGATGTCGAACCGGAACGTCTCGCGCAGGGACTCGCGCTGCGTGTCGAGGTCCACCGAGCCGGAGTACGGGCCGGGCTGCACTTTCGGATCGCCGAAGAAGAACAGGCGCTCCATCTCCACTTCGGACAGCTCGCGCGCGCCCGCATACCAGGCTTCGGGTGCGAAGCGGCGCCGAAGCACCGCGGCCGCCGCATCGGGTTCGGTGACGCGCAGCTTGGGCTGGGACAGGGCTTCCAGCGCCACGCAGCGGCGCAGCTCGGACTCGGTGAGCACTTCGTCCAGCGGTGGAATGGGTGACAGCGAGCGCGGCTCCCACTTCAGCGCGGTGAGCCGGCGCACCTCTTCCAGGAACGCCGATGGCACCTGCTCCTGACCGCCCGCGGACTCCACCGCGAAGGACAGGCTGACGTTCGCCTCGGCGGCAGCAAGTGCGCTGGCGAACAGCAGGCGGTCTTCGGTGAGGCGCCACGCCGCGCGCTCGTCGAACTCGCCGCCCGTGAGCCGGAAGACGTCGCGGCCCAGATGCTTGTTGAGCGCGGCGCGCTCCGCGTCCGCCAGCAACGGAGACGGTGCGTCACGCCCGGGGAAGCGGCCTTCCGTCAGCCCCGCGAGGAAGAGGTCCTGGAAGGAACGGCCCGGCAACTCGGCCACGTCGAGCACCTCGACGGCGGCGCCACGGGGCCCGCGCGGAGGCAGGTGCGCATCCGCCATCGCGTCACGCAGCCAACGGCCAAACGTCCGGCGGCGCATCTTCGGTCCGCCGCCCACCGCCTTCATCATCCGCGTCAGGCCCTGCACCCGCAGGCGGAGCGCTTCGCGCGCGGCATCGTCCCGAGCCCGCGCATCCGCCGCGCGCGCGCCCAACCCACCCTCCTCGCGCGGCGCCAACGCGCCCTCCGAATCCACGAGGCCCAGCCGCTCCACCACCTGCCACCACGCCGCGAGCAACTCCGCGGCGGTGCCTTCTTCGGGAATGCGGCGGCAGGCTTCCACCAACAGCAGACAGCGCTCACGCAGCAGCTTCACGGCGTCGACGCGGGTGCTGTCCTGCGCCTTGCGCGTACCGTTGAGCGCGAGCAGCCGCCGGGCCAGCCCGTCCAAGCGCACGTCGTAGGCGCCCCGGCCTCGCACCGCGCCCAGCCGGTCATCACGCACGGCGGCCTGGGCAAAGAGCGTCGCGGGCGCATCCGGTCCACCGCGTGACAGCTTTGGCGCGTAGCGGCTGCCCATCAACTCCGCCATGCGCTCGACCGGGAAGCCATCCTCCACCAGCAGCGGCAGGTCCAGCGCCAGACGCACGGGCCCAGCGAGCCCCAGCGGCTCGCCCCAGGGTAGACGCACCGGCACGCCCAGCTCTCCCAGCGACTCCGCGAGCCAGCCGGCCTCGGGCCCCAGTTCGCGGTACGCCACCGCGATGTCGCCGGGCGCCACGCCTTCGGCCAGCAAGCGCCGCACGTCCCGGGCCAACAGACGCGCCTCGTCACGGGCCGTGGCCGCGTTCCACACGCGCAGGGACGGCACCGCGTCCTTCAACACGTCGCGCGGCGCCCGGGGTGAGAAGAGGTGGCGCCCCAGGTCGATGAAAGGCCGGCCTTCGAAGGTGACGTCCGCCTTGAAGAGGTCCACGTGCGTCATGGAATCGCCGCGGTTCTCGAAGGCGCGGAACAGCGCCGTCAGCGCCGCGTCCGCCGCGGGCGAGCCACCCACCGGTGTCTCCACGCGCAACGTCACCCGACGGGACTCGCACGCCGCCGCCAACGCCAGCAACAACTCCAGCCCCGAGGGCCTCACGTCGTACACGCCGTGCAGCACGAGCGTGCTCAGCCCCTCCCACCCCACGGGCCACGCGCCTCGGCCCAGCGCCTCGCGTGCACCGCGCAGCACGTCCTCGCGGTCGGCGAGACAGAGCTCCGCCATCCGCTGTTCGTACAGGTGGTACAGGCGCGCAATCACGCGGATTCGCGTCCTGCGCTCCTGGGGCAGGATTTCCACCGCGTCCTGAAGCTCCCGAGCGGACAGGCGCCCGGCCTTCAGGTCCAGCACCACGTCCAGCGCGGCGCGCGCGAAGGCGGGCTCTCGCACATAGTCGCCGAAAGGTGTGGGCCCCAGCTCCAATCCCAGGGAGGCCACCACCGCTCGCGCCGCCACCGCCGGGCATGGACGCCGGTTGAGCTCCCGCGCGCCGCCCAGCGCCTGCAGCATCTCCTCCCAGGTCAGCAGGTGCGCGCCCACACTCAACCCGCTGGCGTCGCCCATGGCCCGCAACGCGGCCTGACGCCGGCCGGCGTCGGGGTACACGTGGAGGGTGTGGCCAGAGCGAAAGGGCATGCGGGGCGGATTCTAGAACGACCGGGCGGGTGACTTTCATGCTCCATTCAAGGCCCGCCGCCCAGGTCATTTCCGTGCCTGCCCGGCCGCTGTCCGCGTATTCCCGGCCAGTCCATCGATATCCGCGCCGCGCCTCCCGGGTTTACAGCGAGTCGCGGGGGCTATGAGCGCACCTCCAGTGGCAGCTCCAACTCGAGTTGTGTGAGCGGAGTCGCCCCCAATCCCGCCCCCTGGAAGAAGCGCGCCAGGGGGCCTTCCGGCACGACGGCGCTCACGGCCAGCGCCTTCCCGGGCCACCGGGCGGCAAGAGCCCCCAGGAGCCTGCGGCCAGCGCCCTGCCCTCGGGCCGAGGGCTCCACCCCCACGGACCGGACGACCAGCGTGGGCGCCGACACATCCGCCACCATCGCCACCGCGGGGCCCAGCCGGAATGCTCGCGCGGGCAACGCCAACCCCATGACTGTCGCGGGAGCCAGTTGCCAGGGCAATCCTTCGGGAAGCAGCCGCGCGCACTCCCACGGGTCGACTTCCTCCAGCGCGGATGCCCCCACCCAGGGCTCGGGCGTCCCCATGAAGCCCACCAGCCGGCGCACGCGCTGGAAGCCCAACCGTTCGTAGAGCGTCACCGCGGGGGCGTTCTGTTCAATGACCTCCAGAAGCATCCGGGTGTCGCCACGCGCTCGCGCGTCCTCCAGCAGTGGGCGCAGCATGGCACCTCCCAGTTTGCGATTCCGCCAGGCGGGCACCACCCCCATGCCCGCCACGCGGCTCTCCCGTCCCCGGCGGGCCATCAACACGAGCCCCACGGGCTCCCCGTCCACGCGCGCAACGCGGCTTTCCTCGAGCGAGATGTGCTCACTGCGCACGCGTGCATCGAACAGGCCGGGGGCATCGGGCACGGTGACGAAATACCCCTCGAAGGCGCGGGCAAACAGCGTGGAGAGGGTGCGCAGTGGCAGTTCCGACGCGGAAGTCAATTGCATGAGAGGGCACACCTCCAAAGACATGCGGGTCCGAGTCTACGCAGGAAGTCATGTGACTTCGCTGGAACCCGACGGGATTGCGCCCCTATGCTGCCAGCCGTGCGCCTTCCTTATCGAGCGTTTGCCGTTGCCGTCCTTCTGAGCGTCGTCCCCTTCGCCCCCGCCGCCGCGCAAGACGGCTCGGACGAGCCGCGGCTCCATGAGCTCCGCTTCGACTGGACCCGGGATGGCGTCAGCACCGGCGTGGCGGGCGTGCTGTGGATTTCCAGTGAGGCGTTCTTCAAAGACAACCTGGCCCCGGCGCAGTGCCGCTGGTGCGACCGCGCGCCGGATGGGACGGACCGCCTCAACCGGCTGGACCGCTGGGGACGCGGCATCGTCGGGTCGACGCCGTCCGCCCGCAAACGGGCCCACAACTGGAGCAACATCATCGGCTTCGGCGCGCTGCCGGCGGGAGTGCTCGGCATCCAGTACGCCATGGGCCATGGCTCGGGCGCTCCGACTCGCTACTTCGCCCAGGACGCCACCATCATCGTCCAGAGCGCGGTGTTCGCCTCCCTGGCGAACCAGACGGTGAAGTTCATCGCCGGCCGCGAGCGCCCCTTCGTCCACGTGCTGCCCGAGGACCAGAAGGGCCTCACCGACCACCCCAGCGACAACAACCTGTCCTTCTACAGCGGCCACACCAACCTCGCCTTCTCGCTGGTGGTGTCCGCGGGCACCGTCGCCGCGCTGCGCGGCTACAAGCACCAGGCGTGGCTCTGGGCGGTGGGCCTGCCCGTGGCCACCTCCGTGGGCCTGCTGCGCATGGGCGCCGACAAGCACTACCTCACGGACGTGGCCACCGGCGCATTGCTCGGCTCGGCGTTCGGCGTCGCCGTGCCCCTGCTGCTCCATGGCCGGAAGGGCGAGGCCTCGCCGGACATCCAGTCAGGGCAGATCCAGATGGCGCCCGTGGCCAGCGCGCGGATGATGGGCATCTCCGGCACCTTCTAGTTCCGCGCCGGCATCGCCTCTCCGAGGCCGAACTCCGCGGGGGCGCCCTCTCCCTCCGCGGCCAGCGGGGGCAGCGAGTTCATGTCCCAGCGCTGGCCGGCGGTCCACGAGATGGCGCCCGACAGGCCCCAGCCCGCGCGCAGGGCCTGACGGTCCTCGTACTCCAACCAGAAGATGGACTCCTGGGCCCTGGCCGCCTGGTCCAGGCAGGCGATGCGGGTGGCCGGACGTCCCGGGCCCTCCAGCGTCACCGCGAAGCCCTTGTGCGAGTGGCCGCACAGCATCCACTTCGGCAACACCGTGTCCACGAGCCGCCGCGTCACGGGATTGCCAATCCAATAAGAGGGGAGCGGCCTTGGCGGTGACGGGTTCTCCTCCCGCGCGCGCTGGACGATGCCTCGCGGCCATTCGTGGACCAGCATCAGGTCCACGTCGCGGAGCTCCGCCACCTGTTCGACCTCCGGCGTGCGGAAGTAGCCGGCCTGCTTCACCATGTCCGGCGTGGAGGGTGGCTTCAGTGGCTGGTCGACGAAGCGCGGCGCGTGGATGCCTGACAGGTACGCCACCCGCAGTCCGCACAGCTCGCGAACCCCGGCTCGGCCCAGGTACGTCACGTTCGGCGCCAGCGTGCCGCCCAGTTGGAGGTCGTGCAGCGCCTCGAAGTCCTCGTTGTTACCCCCGATGAAGTACAGGGGCCGCTTCACTTGCCGGAGTCCATCCGCGTATTCCGCGAACTCGGCGGGCATGGCTCGCTTGGCGGCCTTGCGCCGGTGGTCATCCGAGCGGCGGAAGGCTTCGACGTCGCCCACCGCCAGCACCAGGTCCACCCGGCGGCCACGAGCCTGCTCAAGCGCGTCCAGCCACGTCTCCACACGGTGGAAGCGGCCATGGATGTCGCCCACGGCCGCGACAAGTAGGGGTTCCGGCATCTTGCTTGAAAGGCTGCACGCGCCGTACCGCCCTGTCGAGTCGAGATCATCTCATGTCGCCAATGCCTGACAGAACGCAACCTCCCCGGGCGGCCGAACCCTGGGCCCAGCGGATGACGCACCCCGTCCAACCCGTGCCATTGAAGTCCGAAAGCGGCCAGACAGCGGCCACCCGGTATGGGAGTTTGCCCTCCATGAACGGCTTGGACGCCAGCGCGTGCTACCGCGCGATGCAGACCCGAGATGCCCGCTTCGACGGCCGGTTCTTCACCGCCGTCCGGACGACGCGCATCTATTGCCGGCCCATCTGCCCGGCCCGGACGCCCCGGTTCGAGAACTGCACCTTCTATCCGAGCGCCGCCGGGGCGCAGGAGGCGGGCTACCGGCCCTGCCTGCGCTGCCGCCCGGAGACGTCACCGGACCTCGCCTTCTGGCGGGGCACCTCCAACACCGTCGCCCGGGCCCTGGCGCTCATCGCCGAGGGCGGCCTGGATGACGACGATGCCGGGGTGGAGGAGCTCGCGGGCCGGCTGGGCGTGGGCGACCGGCAGCTGCGGCGGTTGTTCCAGCAGCACCTGGGAGCCTCGCCCGTAGCCGTCGCCCAGACACGGCGTGTGCTGTTCGCCCGGCAGCTCCTGCACGAGACGACCCTGCCCATGGCCGAGGTGGCACTGGCCTCGGGGTTCCGCAGCGTCCGCCGCTTCAACGACGTGTTCCGCGCCCTGTATGGACGGCCTCCCAGCGCGCTCCGCCGGAGCCGAGCCCCGGTGGGCGATGCCGCCGCGGGTGTCACGCTCTTCATCCCCTACCAGCCCCCCTATGACTGGGAAGCGATGCTGGCGCATCTGGAGGCACGGGCCCTACCGGGCCTGGAACACATCGAGGCCGGGCGCTACCGGCGGACCGTGGCGACCGCGGGCGGTCAGGGCGCCGTCGAAGTCTTCCGAGCCCCTGGACGCGACGGGTTGCTCGCGACGCTCCGCCTCCCCCAGGTTCAGGCCCTGCCCACGGTGGTGGGGCAGGTCCGGCGCGTCTTCGACGTGGGCGCGGACATGGACGTCATCCGGGAACACCTGTCCCGCGACCCGCACCTCGCTCCGCTGGTGTCCCTGCGGCCGGGACTGCGAGCGCCGGGAGGCTGGGACGGCTTCGAGCTCGCGGTCCGGGCCGTGTTGGGACAGCAAGTCACGGTCGCCGCGGCGCGCGGACTCGGGGCGCGGCTGGTCGCGGCGTATGGCGAGCCCGCCGGTGTCGCATCGACGGGAGACGCCCGGCTGATGCGCACCTTTCCCCGGCCGGAGAGACTGGCGCAGGAGGACTTGAGCTCGCTCGGCATGCCCGCCGCCAGGGCACGGACCCTGTCGAGCCTGGCCGCGGCGGCCGCAGCGGACCCGAGGCTGTTCCAGCCACGCGCCACGCTGGAGGAGGCCGTCGAACGCTTCAAACGCATCCCCGGCATCGGAGATTGGACGGCGCAGTACATCGCGCTGCGCGCCGTGCGCGAAACGGATGCCTTCCCTTCGGCGGATGTCGCACTGCTGCGTGCGCTCACGGGCGAGGATGGCGTGCGGCCTTCTCCAGATGAAGCGCTCCGCCGCTCCGCGGCCTGGAGCCCCTGGCGTGCCTATGCAGCACAGCACCTCTGGGCCGCGGATGCCGCCCGGCCCGGACCCACACCCCACCTTTCCCGTTCCTCCTCGCGACAGAGAGATGACGATGCCCCCACCGCTGCGTTTGCTCATGGACCGCGCCCCCACGCCCATCGGCTCGATGCTGGTCGTCTGTGACGAAGCGGGCAGCCTGCGCGCGCTCGACTGGGAGGAGTACGAGCCCCGGATGCTCCGGCTGCTGCGGCTCCACTACGGCGTGAACGGCTACGTGCTCGAGCCCGCGAGCGACCCCTTCGGCAGGACGACCGCGATGCAGACCTATCTGCGCGGAGACGTCAGCGTCATCGACTCGTTGCCCGTGGCCACCGCGGGTACGCCATTCCAGCGAGAAGTCTGGCGCGCGCTGCGTGACATCCCCGCGGGCGCCACCACGAGCTACGGCCAACTGGCCCAGCGAATCGGCCGCCCCAAGGCCGTGCGCGCCGTGGGGATGGCCAACGGCGCCAACCCGATTGGCGTGGTGGTCCCCTGCCACCGGGTGGTGGGGGCCAACGCCTCGCTGACGGGCTACGGCGGTGGACTGGAGCGCAAGCAGTGGCTGCTCGACCACGAGCGCCGCCATGCATCGCGCGGGACGACGCGGCCACCAACGCGCTGATGCCGTCGGGCGCCTCGTCCTGAAGACAGACGCCCGGCGGCATCACGCTCCGCACGCCGGTTCAGCCGCAGCCCAGCGGGTACGTCACCTCTACCAGCGAACCCGCCTCGGGCGCCGTGAAGCGGTCGAAGAGGATGGCATTCTCGCGGGCGTCGTACTCCCAACCGGACGTCACGCGGACGCCGTCCACATCAACGACGATGCTGCCTGGAGCTTCCGGCGTCTCGGACAGGGGGAACTTGCGGTTCGCGCCAAAGGTGCTGTCGGACAGCTTCTCCAACGAGCTGGCCCAGTTCGGCGTGCAGATGCTTTCCACCACGCCGCCCGTGGCCTCCGCCAGTTGGATGTAGCGGGTGCCCGAGCTGCTGGACGTGGGGCACCTGGCCAGGTCCGACGGCCCGACGATGGCATTGACGCTCAGCTTCGAGCGGTCATTGCCCTTCAGCGCCAGCAGGTACGTCTCGTAGAAGGACACCGGCTGCGCGCTGAAGTCTTCCTCGTCCGACACGAAGATGATGGCCAGGCGGGCATCCTCGCGCAGGAAGCCTGCGTTGCCGTCGTTGGGCTGCGCGGTGCGCGGGTCATCCTCGTTATAGAGCAGCGGGTCCGCCAACGCGCGGTAGGCGGCCTCCAGTCCCTGCTCGTTCCAATGGCAGACACCCACGCGGGTGTTGCTGGCGAAGACGCCCGCGGCATCCGGCGTCGCCGGGGTGATGATGCGCGGCCGGGAGCCGTCCACTGGGAACAGGCGGCCATTGTCTCCGCCCTGCGAGCCGCCCGGGCACTCGGACCAGCCGCCCGGAGACGGGTCCAAGCCCGTGGTGGTGACGCCGATGCGGTAGTCCACCGCGGCGCCGTCCGCCGCGCTCAGGAAGGCCGCGAAGTTCTGCCCCAGGTTCTGCTGCTCCTCCATCATCGACCCCGAGTTGTCGACCACGAAGAGCACGTCCACCTTCGCCTGTGACTCCTGGAAGAAGCGGTCCGTCTGCTCCGCCTGCGTCACGCCCCATCCCACCATGCCCACCGTGTAGACGGAGCCATCCGCCAGGGTGAAACGCAACGCCGCCGTGTCAGCGCCGTCATCCACCGGGGCATAGGTCGCCGTCAGCGCGCGCGCGCTCTGGCTCGCCAGCGTCCACGGGGCGTTGCCGCCACCATCCACGGTGAACTCGCCCGCCCCTGCGTCGATCGCCACCTGGCTCACCTGGATGGGCCCGACACACGAGTTCACGGCCACCAACTCCCGTGTGCGCGGGCCGCACGCCAGCTTGGTAACGCCGAAGTCCACCGTGGTGGGCTGCACCGCGAAGCATCCCACGACGCCCTCGCCCTGCAGCTCCACCAGCGGGTGCCCTTGCGTGGGGCTGTTCACCCAGGCCTCGGCCAGCCCCGAGAAGCCGCCTTCCTCGGAGGGCCTGAAGCGGACCACCAGCGTCGCCTTCGCGCCCGGCTCCAGCACGCCGTTGCGCACGGGAGACGCGGAGAACACCCTGTCCGAACCCTGGACGAGCTGCATCGACGCCAGGTAGCACGCCTCCGTGCCCGAGTTCCGCAGCGTCACCCCCAGCGCCACCTCCGCGCCCACCGGCACCTTGCCGAAGTCCAGTTGCTGGGGCAGCACGTACTGGCACGGCGCGAACACCCGGCTGCGCCCCTCCAGCGCCACCGCCTCCGTGGCCGCGGAGCCGCTGTCACGCACCGTGACGGAGAGCTGTCCCTTGCTGGCGTCCGTGCTCCCCGCCTTGGGCCGGAAGGTGACGCTCACCCGGGCATTCTGCCCCGCGGGCACCATCACGCTGGCGGGCGCCTGGGCCAGGGTGAAGTAGCCGCCCTGGTGCGTGTCGAGTTGGAGGTCGGTGACGCTCACGTCCGCACGGCAACGGTTGTAGACGGTGACGTCGCGCGTCGCCGTCATGCCCTCCGCCACCGTTCCGAAAGCCAGCCGCCGGGGCAGCACCGTCACGCACGAGCCGCCACCTTCACCCGCCAGCGACACCTTGGGGCCCGGCGCGCTGGAGCCCTGCTCGCGCACGCCAATCTCCACCCGCCCGTCACGCACCTTGCCCACCGCCGCCGGCGTGAAGGCGACGCGCAGCTCCACCGCCGCGCCCGGTGCCAACTGCCCGTTGGCCACCACCGGCTCACTGGCGATGCGGAAGACGCCCTCCGAGCTGTCCACCAACTGCGAGCCCGAGAAGCTCAGCGGCTGCGTGCCCTGGTTGCGCACGGTGATGACCTGCTCCGCCGTGGCCCCCAGCGCCACGCGCCCGAAGTCCACGCGCAGCGGCGTCACCTCCAGCCTGGACGCCACGCCCGTGCCCGTCAGCGGCACCATCACCGGCGCGCACCCGTCACACACCACCACGTGCAGCGCCGCCTCGGCCGCGCCCAGCCGGCGCGGGGCGTAGGCCACAGGCACCACCAACGCCTCGCCCGGAGCCAGCGAGGAGGGCAGGCCCTGCCCGGCGGTGAACTGGTCGGCGTCCGCGCCCTGCACCGACAGCGTCAGCGAACTGTCCACGTCCGATGGGTTGCGCACCGTCACCTCGCGCATCTCCACCAGGCCCATGGCCACGTTGCCGAAATCGAGCGCCTCCGAGGACACCTCGATGAAGGCCTTCACGCCGCGCCCGGACACCGGCACGCGCCCACCGACCTCGGCGTCGGTAATGATTTCCACCACGCCCTGAATCTCGCCCTCTACCTGCGGCAGGAAGTGGATTTCGATGTCCTGCTCGCCACCCGCGGACAGGATGAAGGGTTCGAAGGGAGGAATGTTGACGTTGGGCACGCTGGAGACGGCGCCTTCCACGCGATAGGAAGCCCGGCCCGCATTGGCGATTCGCAGCTTGAACGTCTTGGTATGCCCCAGCGCCGCGGGACCGAAGTCCACAGTCTCAGGCCGGACGACGAAGGCGCTCTTTGCCCTCTGAGAGGCGGGCCGTTCACACGCCCCTCCCGCCACCATCACCGCCACCAATGCCACCAGCCCAAACGCCCTGCGCATAACGTCCTCCCCGCCCCACCGGGAGACGCCAGGGACACACCCTGGTTCACCTCACGGCTCAGCGTGGGGCCCTTTGCAACCCCGGTGCCCGGTCCGCCCACAGAGAGGCGAGGGGCGCTCCCACGCGGCACACCCCAGGCCTCGCAGGGAAACGCCAGAGCCCACCCGGGAAATGCAGGTGTCCTTCCGCAGGACACTCCTGAAATTCCTTCAGGAACTCCAGATGCCACACAGGCGAATCCTCCGTCCGGGCGGGGCAGGCAGCCAGGCGGCGCGACTTCGCCCACTCTGCGTGGACTAGAAGAGGCTCGTGGATTTCAGGGACGCCTCCCCGCCTGGAGGGTCGCCAGATGTGGGATGCGGGGCGCAACCCAGGACGTTCCCCTGCATCCGGAACGGTTCCGACGTGTTTCCCCCTACCGGAACACCTATTCAGTGGTAGATCGCCCGCCCATGTCCGAGCCCGACGTCATTTCCCTCAGAGGCGCCAAGGAGCACAACCTCAAGAACGTCTCCTTGGACATTCCCAAGAAAAAGCTCGTCGTCTTCACTGGCGTGTCGGGTTCGGGCAAGAGCTCACTCGCCTTCGACACCCTCTACGCGGAAGGCCAGCGCCGCTACGTGGAGAGCCTCTCTGCATATGCCCGGCAGTTCCTGGGACAGATGGAGAAGCCGAAGTACGACACCATTCGCGGCCTGTCGCCCACCATCTCCATCGAGCAGAAGGCGGCCAGCAACAACCCCCGCTCCACCGTGGGCACCGTCACGGAAGTGCACGACTACCTGCGGGTGCTTTATGCCTCCATCGGGGTGCAGCATTGCCCCAACTGTGGCGTGAAGGTGGGCAAGCAGAGCGCGCAGCAGATTGTCGATGAAATCCTCAAGGCCCCCGCGGGCACCAAGCTCCAGGTGCTGGCGCCGCTGGTGACGAACCGCAAGGGCGAGCACAAGGACCTGCTCGCCGAGGCCCAGAAGCGCGGCTTCTCCCGTGCTCGCATCGACGGCGCGCTCAAGAGCCTGGAGGAGCGCATCGAGTTGGATAAGAAGTCCAAGCACGACATCGCGCTCGTCATCGACCGCGTGGTGCTCAAGCCGGACGTGAAGACGCGCCTCACCGACTCCGTGGAGACGGCGCTGCGTGAGGGCAAGGGCACGCTCATCATCACCGACGAGAAGGGCACGCTTGCCTCCGACCGGGTGATGTCCGAGCTCAATGCCTGCTCCAAGTGTGGCCTGTCCTTCGGTGATTTGACGCCCGCGTCCTTCTCCTTCAACAACCCCCTGGGCATGTGCACGGACTGCAACGGTCTGGGCACCAAGCCGGAGATGGACCCGGACCTCATCGTCCCGGACACGTCACGCAGCATCCGCGATGGCGCCATCGAGCCGTGGGCCGGCAGCATGAACCGCGGTGAGGGCTGGACGGCCGACTTCGTGGAGAGCCTGGCCAAGGCCTTCAAGATTGATCTGGACGTGCCCTACGCGAAGCTGACCAAGCGCGAGAAGGACACGCTGATGTACGGCGCCAGTGGCAAGTCCTTCACCGTCGCGTGGGGCGAGGGCGGCAAGTACAAGATGGAATGGGAGGGTCTGGTCGAGCGCATGATGCGCAACTTCAAGACGACCACCTCCGAGGCGCGCCGCACCGAGCTCCAGAAGTACTTCAGCGACAAGCCCTGCCCCTCGTGCAAGGGCGAGCGCCTGAAGCCAGAGAGCCGCGCGGTGAAGGTGCACGGGCGCAGCATCGTCGAGCTGAGCCGGCTGACCATCTCCGACTCGCTGGGCTTCCTGGGCGACATGGCCCTGTCCGCGCACGAGCGGAAGATCGCCACCGAGCTGCTGAAGGAGATTCGCAGCCGCTTGTCCTTCCTGGTGGACGTGGGCCTGGGCTACCTGATGCTGGACCGGACCGCGTCCACGCTGTCGGGCGGTGAGAGCCAGCGCATCCGGCTGGCGTCGCAGATGGGCAGTGAGCTGACGGGCGTCATCTACATCCTGGATGAGCCCTCCATCGGCCTGCACCAGCGCGACAACGGCAAGCTGCTGCTGACGCTCAAGCGCCTGCGGGACCTGGGCAACTCCGTCATCGTCGTGGAGCACGACGAGGAGACGATGGAGGAGGCGGACTGGCTGGTGGACTTCGGTCCGGGGGCGGGCGAGCTGGGCGGCCAGGTGGTGGCCCAGGGCACGCCGGAGCAGGTCATGGCGAACGAGGCCAGCTCCACCGGCGCGTACCTCTCCGGGCGGCAGGAAATCGAGATTCCACAGGAGCGCCGCAAGCCGGACCCGAAGCGCAAGCTGGTCATCCAGGGGGCGCAGGAGAACAACCTGAAGAACGTGGACGCGGAGATTCCGCTGGGCGTCTTCAGCGCGATTACCGGCGTGTCCGGCGCGGGCAAGTCTACGCTCATCAACGAGATTCTCTTCCCGGCCCTGGCGCGGCACCTCTACGAGAGCCGTGAATCCCCGGGCAAGCACAAGGCCGTGCTGGGCATGGAGCACCTGGACAAGGTCATCGACATCGACCAGCGCCCCATCGGCCGCACGCCGCGCAGCAACCCGGCCACGTACACCAAGCTCTTCGACAACATCCGCGAGGTGTTCGCGATGACGCCCGAGGCGCGCGCGTTCGGCTACGGGCCGGGCCGCTTCAGCTTCAACATCAAGGGCGGCCGCTGCGAGGCGTGTGAAGGCGACGGCGTGAAGCTGGTGGAGATGCACTTCCTGGCGGACGTCTACGTGCCCTGCGAGGTCTGCGCCGGCAAGCGCTTCAATGAGGCCACCCTGCGCGTGCGCTACAAGGGGAAGAACATCGCCGAGGTGCTCGACATGAGCGTGCGCGAGGCGATGGAGCACTTCGGAGCGCACCGCGACATCATGCGGGTGCTGCAGACGCTCCATGACGTCGGCCTGGGCTACATCCGCCTGGGACAGCCCTCCCCCACCCTGTCCGGCGGCGAGGCCCAGCGCATCAAGCTGGCCCGCGAGCTGGCGCGCGTGGCCACCGGGCGCACCCTCTACATCCTCGACGAGCCCACCACCGGCCTGCACTTCGAGGACATCCGCAAGCTGCTGTCCGTGCTCAACCGGCTGGTCGAGGCGGGCAACAGCGTGCTCGTCATCGAGCACAACCTGGACGTCATCAAGAGCGCGGATTGGCTCATCGACCTGGGCCCCGAGGGCGGCGCGGGCGGCGGCAGGATTCTGGCCGCTGGCACGCCCGAGCAGGTCGCCGAGGTCGAAGGCAGCCACACCGGCCGCTACCTGGGCCACGTGCTGACCAAGGCCCGCAGGGCCCGCGTGGGCGTGCGCGTGGACGACCCGGTGCCCGTGAAGAAGGGCGCGCGGGGCTGACGACGCACCGCGCAATGCCTCCTGGGAAAATGGAGCGGGGGGACGGGGGTGCCTTCATTCACCCCCATCCCCTCGCACCACCTTGGAGGAAAGACATCATGGGAAATGATAGGGATATTCCAATGCCTGTCAAACCCAGCCAGGCAACTTGAATTGTATCAACAAACACACACGCCCACCGGAATGACGCAGGCAGTCGGGCGGGAGATTTCCGGTGTGGGTGCGGCCAGGAAAGCGCCGGGTGGCGCGGCGGGCCCCTTTCGTTCGGTGGAGTCCCGGCGGCCCGTTGGGTAGGGTGCGGCTTCTCGGAATCTAGGAGCCCCCACCTTTCGTCACGAGGGAGCACCCCGTCGCATGGCCCAGGCACCCGCCGCGCAGAGCAACAAGTTCCCGCCGCAAATCCCCTTCATCATCGGTAACGAGGCGTGTGAGCGCTTCAGCTTCTACGGGATGCGGAACATCCTCACGGTGTTCCTCATCGACTACCTGCTGCGCACGCAGATACCGGACAACGCGCTGCGGGAGGCCGAAGCGAAGAGCTTGATGCACACGTTCATGGCGGGCGTGTACTTCTTCCCGCTCATCGGCGGCTACCTGGCGGACCGGTTCTTCGGGAAGTACCGCATCATCCTGGGGCTGAGCCTGGTGTACTGCCTGGGCCACGCGTGCCTCGCCATCTTCGAGAACAACGTCACGGGGTTCTTCACGGGCCTGGCGCTCATCGCCATTGGCAGTGGCGGAATCAAGCCCTGCGTGGCGGCCATGGTGGGGGACCAGTTCAATGAGTCCAACAGCCACCTGGTGAAGAAGGTCTTCGCCATCTTCTACTGGACCATCAACTTCGGCTCGTTCTTCGCGTCGTTGTTCATCCCCCTGCTGCTCAAGCACTTCGGGCCGTCGGTGGCCTTCGGCATCCCCGGGGTGCTGATGTTCATCGCGACGTTCATCTTCTGGGCGGGCCGTCACAAGTACGTCCGGGTGCCGGCCACGGGCGCCAACCCGCACAGCTTCTTCAAGGTGGTGGCCAGCGCACTGCGCAACCGCGGCCAGGGCGGCGGCTGGCTGGACGGCGCGAAGCGGGAGCACCCCGAGGAGGCCGTGGACGGCGTGAAGGCGGTGTTCCGGGTGAGCGCGCTGCTGCTCCCCTTCGTGCCCTTCTTCTGGATGCTCTTCGACCAGAAGGCGTCCACGTGGGTGGTGCAGGCCCGGTCCATGGACCCGCAGGTGGGGCCGTTCACCTTCCAGGCCAGCCAGATGCAGTTCATCAACCCGCTGCTGGTGATGATTCTCATCCCCTTCCTGACGGCCGTCGTCTACCCAGCCTTCCAGCGCTTCGGCTGGGAGCTGACGCCGCTGCGGCGCATGCCCCTGGGCCTGGTGGTGGGCGCGCTGTCGTTCATCATCGCCGGCATCTTCCAGGTCACGATGGAAGGCGGCACGACGCTGAACATCGCGTGGCAGATTCTGCCGTACATCGTGCTGACGCTGGGCGAAATCCTGATGTCCACCACGGGCCTGGAGTTCGCGTACACGCAGGCCCCGCGTGAGATGAAGGGCACCATCCAGAGCGTGTGGCTGGTGACGAACACGCTGGCCAACGCGGCGGTGGCCATCACCGCGAAGCTCAACGTCTTCACGGGCTCCGGGCAGTTCTTCTTCTACGCCGGCTTCGCCCTGGTGGCCGCAGTGGGAATGGCCCTGGTGGCCCGCCGCTACGTGGTGCGTGACTACTACCAGACGTCCGCGCCCATCCCCACCGAGGAGCGCTCCGCTGCCGGCGTGACGCCCGGCTCGGCGAAGTCCGCGTAGCCAGGCGGTCAGCCCGCGCAGTGAACGCCGGTGCACCTGTAAGGTGTGCCGGCGTTTGTGTTTCAGGCGTGGCGCCAGCAGTCCGCGAACAGAAACGCCGGCGCCCCCATCGGGACGCCGGCGTCTGGACTTCAATCAGGGGAGTCCGCGACCGCTCAGGCCGCCGCCACCGAGCCGCCCTGCTGCGCGGAGGTGGGCGCGGCGGGCTTCACCTCGTCCGTGCCGTGCATCATCCGCTTGAGGATGGGCGACACGACGAGCAGCAGCACGCCGGCGATGCCCGTTCCCACGGAGATGTAGAGGAACACGCTGAACTCGCCCAGCTTCTCCGAGTAGCCACCGAAGACACCGGCCAGCTTGTTGGCCGCCGCGTTCGCGAGGAACCACACGCCCATCATCGCGGAAACGATGCGCGCCGGCGCCACCTTGGTCACCATGGACAGGCCCACGGGCGACAGGCACAGCTCACCCATGGTGTGCAGCAGGTAGGCCATCACCACCCACCACGCCGCCGCCTTGCCCGTCGAGGCGCTCTCGCTGGAGGCGCCCAGCATGAAGAGGAAGCCGGCGGAGAGGAACAGCAGGCCCATGCTCATCTTCACCGGGATGCTCGGGTCCTTGCCGCGCGCGGCCAGCCAGCTCCACAGGCCGGCGAAAATCGGCGCCAGCGTGACGATGAAGATGGAGTTGAAGTTCTGGAACCAGGTCGTCGGCACTTCCCAACCCAGGATGCCGCGGTCCACCTTCGCGTTCGTGTAGAGGTTCATCAAACCACCGGCCTGCTCGAACCCCGTCCAGAAGGCGACGACGAACAGCGCCATGATGAAGATGACGAGGATGCGGTCGATTTCATCGCGGCCGAAGCCCGACTTCTCCGGGGTGCCCGGCTTCGCCTCGGCGGCGGCCACCATCCGCTCCGGCACCAGGCCCACCTGCCCCAGCAGCTTGTTCTGCATCGACACGAAGGCGATCAGGCCCAGGAGCATGCCCACGCCGGCGGCGCCGAAGCCCCAGTGCCAGCCCACGCGCTCACCCAGCGTGCCGCAGATGAAGTTGCCGAGCACCGCGCCCAGGTTGATGCCCATGTAGAAGATGGTGAAGGCGCTGTCGCGACGGCCGTCACCGGGCGCGTACAGCCCGCCCACCATGGTGGAGATGTTCGGCTTGAAGAAGCCGTTGCCGATGATGAGGAAGCCCAGGCCCGCGTAGAACATCGTCACGCTGGGCAAGGCCAGGATGAGGTGGCCTATCATCATCAACACGCCACCGAGCACCACCGCCCGGCGCTGCCCCATGTAGCGGTCCGCGATGAAGCCGCCGGCGATGGGCGTCAGGTACACCAGGCCCGTATAGGTGCCGTAGAGGCTGAGTGCGTCCGCGGTGGACCAGCCAAATCCTCCGTTGACCTTGCTCGTGAGGAAGAGCACGAGCAGGCCACGCATGCCGTAATACGACATGCGTTCCCACATCTCAGTGAAGAACAGGAGGTAGAGCCCTCGCGGGTGCCCCTTGCGGGCATCACCCGCGGCTACGGTGCCTTGCATGCAGGTCGTTTCCTTGAAAAAGGAGGGTGCGACGAAAAAGGAGCGTGACTGTAGCAGACACGCGGGCCGTGCCCAGGAGGACACCTGAGCGGGTAGGGAATTCCCCTTCTCCGCCGCCCGGACGCCGTGGGCTCGGGCGGGGCCTTTGCGTGCTGCGTCAGCCCAGGCGGCCGACACGCGGCTCGGACGCGAGGTCGGGCAGGCCTCCCGTGACACGGGGCGCCACGGGGCGCAGCGGCAGGCGGACCTCCACCTGCGTACCCTCCCCTGGAACACTGCTCAGGGCGATGCTCCCACCGTGCTGGATGATGATGCGGCGGCTGAGCGCCAACCCCAACCCCGTCCCCTCGCCCGCCGCGCGGGTGGAGAAGAAGGGCTGGAAGAGCCGCTCCATGTCCTCCGGGCGGATGCCCACCCCGTCATCACCGATGGTGACGATGGCCTCCTCCGCCGTGTTGGCCGTGGAGATGCGCACGCGGCCCTTGTCGCCCACCGCGCGCAGGGCGTTGTCCAGGAGGTTGAGCCACACCTGGTTCAGGGCGCCTGGATTGCCCCGGATGGGCTCGCTGCAGTGGTACGCGCGCTCCACCTTGACGCCCGGCGGCACCTTCCACGCCAGCACGCTCAGGGTGGAGTCCAGCGACGAGTCCAGGGACAGCACCACCGGGGACTCGCTGGTGCGCGTGAAGGAGAGCAGGGATTCGGCCAGGTGGCGGATGCGCTGGCCACACTCCTCCACCACCTCCAGCATGGCCTTGCTCAGCTCCACGTCGGCAGAGCCACCCGTCAGCATGTCCTTGAGCGGCAGCAGCGCGTTCATCAGCCCGTTGAGCGGATTGCGCACCTCATGCGCGAAGCCGGACGTGAGCAGGCCGATGGCCGCCAGCCGCTCGTTCTCCGCGGCGCGCACGGCCGCCTCGCGCAGGCGCAGCTGGGTTTCGATGCGCGCCAGCAGCTCGTTCGGGCTGAAGGGCTTGCCCAGGTAGTCATTGGCCCCGGTGCCCAGGCCCTCCACCTTGGCCGTCACCTCCTGGCGCGCGGTGAGGAGGATGACGGGGATGTCCACCGTCTGCGGGTCATTGCGCAGGGCGGTCAGCATCTGCAGGCCGGACATGACGGGCATCATCACGTCCGACAGGATGAGGTCCGGCCGCTCGCGCAGCGCGCGCTGGCGCCCGTCGTCGCCGTTGATGGCCTCCATCACCCGGTAGTGCTGGGCCAGCAGCCGGGCGAGGAAGCTTCGAATCTCCGGATCATCCTCCACCACCATGATGCGGGGCGACTCGGGCCCTGGCCCCGCGTGGTCCCTGGCCGGCGGAGGCGACGCGCCCAGGACATCCGTCCCCGTCGGCTCCAGCGAGGGGAAGGCCCCGGAGATGCGGCGCTCGCGCCGCACGGGCATGACGGCCTGACGGCGCTCGCGCAAATCCTCGCGGATGTGCGCGGTGCCCTTGGGCAGCCGCACGTGGAAGACGGAGCCCTGCCCCAGCTCGCTCGTCACGGAGATGCCGCCGGCGTGCAGCTCCAGCGTCTCCTTCACCAGCGCCAGACCGATGCCCGAGCCACCAAAGCGCCGGGTGCCGCTGTTATCCGCCTGGGAGAAGCGGTCGAAGATGACGGGGATGTCCTGCGGGGCGATGCCCTGGCCGGAGTCCTCCACCTCGACGTGCACCTCCGAGTCGTCCTCGCGCACGCGCACCGTCACCCCACCCTTCTGGGTGAACTTCAGCGCGTTGCCGAGCAGGTTCTGGAAGACGATTTCGATGCGCTCGTGGTCCACATGGACGGGCGTCACCGTGGCGCCCTCCAGCCGCAGCGTCACGCCCTGCCGCTCCGCCATGGTGTGGAACGGCGGCACCACCGTGCTCAGGAAGCCGAACAGCTCCAGCGGCTGGTAGCGCAGCCGCGCCTTGCCCGACTCCAACTGCGCCAGGTCCAGCAGGTTGTTGATGAGCCGCAGCAGGCGCTGCGCGCTGCGCTCCATGTTCGTCACCAGCGGAGGCAATTCGGGCGGCAGTGACTCCGCCTCCTTCGCCAGCGCCTCCAGCGTCAGCAGGATGAGCGTGAGCGGCGTGCGCAGCTCGTGGCTGACGTTGTCGAAGAACTCGCTCTTGAGCCGGTCCAGCTCCTGCTGCCGGGCGAGCGACGCCTCCAACTTCGTATTGGCCTCGGACAGCTCCTGCGTCCGCTCGGCCACGCGGTCCTCGAGCGCCTTGTTGGCGGCGAAGATCTCATCGTTGCGCCGCTGCAGGTCCTCCAGGGACGTCTGCAGGCCCTGGTGCTGCTCCGACAGCTTCTCGTCCTTGCGCAGCAGGGCCGCCCGCGTGTCCAGCCACGCCCCCGCCGCCACGCCCACCATGCCCAGGGAGCTGACCGCGAAGACGGGGGGCGCCAGGTTCAACGTGCCCGACACCAGGCCGGCCACCATGCCCGCCATGCCGCCCACGATGTAGCGCCACGCCAGGGGCGGCAGACTCTGCCAGCGGATGTCGTACTCGCAGCAGTCCGCCCCATCCACCTGGCAGCGCAGCTCCTTCACCTCCGCCAGGGGCAGGTTCCAGATGGCGGGGAACGCGGACAGGTTGCCCTGGCGCGCGCGGCAGAAGTTGCGATCTCTTTCGCGGATGCGGCTGACGTAGCGCACCTGCACCCGCGAGTCGGTGAGCGTGTCGATGTGGAAGCCGCCCACGCGGTTGTACGTGTGGTCCAGCTCCAGCGCGCGCTCGTAGACGCTGCGCGGCGTGGCCAGCGCCTTCATCATGTAATAGAGGAAGCCCACCGCCTCCGGACTGGCGATGCTGCGCCCCGCCTTCGTCATGAAGTCCGGATCACCGGAGTCCTTGTCGAGCACGTCGAAGAGCCGCTCGGTGAACCCCACGGAGACGAAGTTGGTGAGCGTCTCCACGTACGCCAACGTCAGCGGCAGCTCCTCGCGCTGCCACACCCGCACCAGCCGGTCCCGGCCGTAGGTCCGCTCGTAGTACAACATCACGCTGCGCAGCATCCGGACACTCAGCTCGGGTGTGTCGGGGGCTGACGGTGCGGAGGCCAGTTCCGCGGGGACGGTCAACGCTTCACTCCTTCGGTCGTCAACACCATCGCATATTTGAGGGTGTCGGCGTCGTCCAGGAGTGCGAGGAAGCGTTCACAGAAAGCGTCATAGGGGCCGGCGCCCCCGAAGAAGGGCTCGGCGAGCGGGCGCAGCGTCCGGAAGCGGATGACCCAGTCCTCGCGGAGCCGCGCGTCCACCGCACCCGCCGCCACATAGAACGGGGAGATGTGCACGCGCACGTCCACCAACCCGGCCTTGCGGAACAGGTGGAACAGCTTGCGGCCCGCGTGCAGGTCGAAGCGCGCTGCGCGCAGGGCGGCGAGCAGCTTCTGGCTCGCCTCCTGGAGGTCCTCCGGAAAGGGCCAGTTCCACAGCCCCACCCCGTCGATGTCCGCCACCACCACGCGCCCACCAGGGCGGACCACGCGCACCAGCTCCGCCAGCGCGGGGCCCGGCTCTCCCAGGTACTCGAAGACGTACTGGCACCAGACGTAGTCGAAGTGGTCGGCGGGCAGCTGTGTATCCGGCAGCGCGCCCTGACGCAGCTCCACATTGGGCCTGCCCGCCAGCAGTCCCCGGGCCGCCGCCAGGTGTTCGGCCTGCGGCTCGATACCCACCACGCGGCCGTGCGGCCCCACCACGTCCAGCATCTCCGAGGTGATGACGCCGGGACCGCAGCCCACATCCAGTGCGGCGTCCCCGGGCCTCAACCCGGTGAGCCTCAGCCGCTCCGCGTAGGAGGTGGCGCTCGCCTGCGCTTGCAGGCGGTGCACCTCCTGGGCCGACTCCATCAGGTAGGTCATGCCGCGATGTCCTTGTCATCCATCCGGCTACCACCCCGGCCATGGGCCGCCAGCCGCTCGAAGACGGCGAGCAGGTAGGCATTCCAGTCACGCACGAGCCGGCGGTGGGCCGTGAACTCCATCACCTTGCCCAGGTTGTGGAAACCCAGTGCCTCCAGGGCGGGCAGGTCCGCGTCCGAGGCCAGGCACTCCGCGGTGGAGCGGCCGCGCCGGGCCGAGTTCGCCACCGCGTGTGTCACCAGCGCCTGGCGCACGGCATCCGCTTCCCGTGCATCCGGCTCCACCATGACGAGCGAGAAGGCGTTGTACCACTCCGCCCAGAAGAGACCGGGCGACGAGTCCTCCATGAGGACGAACCCCTGGGGCCCGTCCTTGCCCTCGACCACGGAGATGCTGCGCGAGCGCCGCAGCCGCGCGTCCGAGTAGCGCCCGCCCAGTGTCCCCATGGTCATCTCGCCCTCCACCAGGTCCGAGCTGCGCAGCCGCACCACGTCCTGCGTCTCCCGCAGGTGCTGTTCCAGCCAGCGCAGGTCGGACGTCTCCGCGGGGCGCACGCGCAAATCGCTCCGAGGCGGCGGCAACGCGGCGTCCACGGGGAGCCGGCACGGCGTGAAGGCATGCAGGCAGCTCAGGCCTGGGCGCTCCAACCGGCTGGCGATGGCGCCGTAGATTCGCGACGTCCACCGGTTGCGGCAGCGCCACAGCGCGCGCAGGTACTCCACGTCGTCCAGGCTCTCCGCGTAGTCGGCCGCGAGCGCCACCAGTTCCTGGGAGATGGATTCGTGCCGGTGGTAGCCCGGCCGCACCACCAGGTGCTGCGACAGCCAGGTGCGCGAGTAGATGCGCAGCCCGGAGATGTGGCCGTAGAGCCGGCCCTCGCGCTGATAGACGATGGCCTTGGACAGGCCGTGGATGCCATTGCCCAGCCGCTGGTGCGCGACCACCAGCGGCTCGGGCGTCGCCGTCTCGTGGAAGGGGTAGTCGGGAAAGCGGACGTCCGCGGAGCGGAACAAGTCCCACACGTCGGAGAAGGGCAGCTCGGACGCATCACGCGCATCGGGACACCGTGCCTTGATGAAGGCGTCCAGGATGGCGGCGCGGGCCTCCGGCGCCAGCTCCAGGATGCGCAGGCCGCAGCGGCGCGGGCGGCTCATGCTGGCGCCCTCCTCCGTCACCGTGAGCTGCCCGGTGTCCTGCACCTGGGCGCGGCAGCGCGAGCGCGTGCCGTCTGGCAACTGCAGCATCACGTCGTCCAGCACCAGCCCCGGCGGGAAGGCCTCCCGGCCCGCGTCGAAGGGAAAGGCGAAGCCGCCGGTGTGCAGGTCCAACAGCGGGCGGACGATGGCCTCCCCCGTCAGCGGCGAATTGAAGGACACCGCGAAGGGCCGCTCCGCGGAGGAGCGGAAGCGCAGGCTGTTGCGGCGGTGGTGCAGGCTCAGCGTGCGCGGCAGGGCCACCTCCACCTGGTTCGGCTCCGAGGCCAGCACCGCCGTGGTGCCCACATGGCACACGCCACCGAAGTCCAGGCACAGCCGCACCACGTCTCCTGGATGGAAGAGCGTGCCCGGCTGCGACTGCTCTCGCAGCACCAGGCGGGACTCCTCCGGCAGCACCTCCGCGCGGGAGAAGTCCACCAACCGGTTGCCTTCGTGCGTTCGCAGCCCGAAGCCCACCCCCGCGCGCACGGCGCGGCGCAGCAAGCCGCGGATGCGCACCGAGTCGTTGAGCAGCGGCGCGGCGGACGAGCGCGCGTGCTCCACGGGGCGCTCCAGCGACACGCCCAGGTGGAAGCCCTGGCCTTCGTGCGCGCGCAGCGGGCGCACCATGCGCACCGTGGCATGGCCGGCGCGCAGCACCAGCGTGTCGCCGCGCAGCACCTGGAGCCCTCCCAGCTCCGTGCCCGGCGTGAGCCGCTCGATGCGCACGCTGGACTCCAGGCGCAGGCCCAGGCCTCCCGTGGCCACGTCGAGAAGCCGCGCCCGGAACGTCGTGCCATCCGCCGTGAAGCAGGCCTCCAGGACGCCGTGCGGCTCGCGGCGCTCGGACTCGCGCAGTTCCAGCAATTCCTGGACGGCGCGGCGCAGCGCCGGGCTGGGGTCATCCTCCAGCGTGAAGAACATGTGCCCCGCGGCGGCCACGTCCACCAGGCTGTGGTGGGCCTGCGCATTGTCCCTGGGGCAGAGCACCGCGCGGATGGAGCGCGGGGTGTAGCGCTCCAGATCCTTCAACAACCGGGGAAAAATGTCCGGATGCGTCAACACCAGCGCGGGAGCGGTTTTCGTGAGGAATTCGACCGCCTCCTGCCGGTTGGAGGCCTCGAGCACTTCGTAGCCATCCAGCAAGGCGCGGAGCCGTCCACGACGCTCCGCCTCCGGATGCACGACCAGCACTGCGCGCGTCGTCACGGTCATATGTCCTCCTCCACCGGGTCAGAGCCGCCTGCCCCCGGATGAACCACTTCACGGGTCGGAATGTGACCGCCAGCCTCCACCGCCCCGCCGGAGCTTCCGACGGCGACCCCTCACATTCCCCCCGTGGTTCGAAGTTCCCAGATGCAATGGCCGAACCGCATGCGCGGCGTCCGGCCCGGCTCGCCATCTTACCGGACCTCATGGGGAAGGGAGTGCCCCAGCATGAGGACAGGGCGGATGTTGGAAAAGGGCCGCCCGCTTGATTCGCGGCCACCCATGCACCAGCGAAGTGGGGCAAACCGCACCCTGGCCGGCACTTCAAGTCCCGGTTAAAGGTGGGAGTCGGGAGGTGCCATGCGCGCCGAAGTCGACTACGCGAAGGAAATCCAGGAGTTCAAGCGTTCCATGAACGCAGTCATCCTGGCGCACTATTACCAGGAGAGCGAAGTTCAGGACCTCGCGGATTTCGTGGGAGACAGCCTGGCGCTGGCGCAAGCCGCGGCGAGCACGAAGGCAGACGTCATCGTCTTCTGTGGCGTCCATTTCATGGCGGAGACGGCGAAGATTCTCAATCCGTCCCGGCAGGTGCTGTTGCCGGACCTCAAGGCGGGCTGTTCGCTGTCGGACCGGTGCCCGCCGGGAGCCTTCAAGGCGTTCAAGGACAAACACCCGAACGCCTTCGTGGTGAGCTACGTCAACAGCTCCGCCGCGGTGAAGGCCATGAGCGACGTCATCTGCACGTCGTCCAACGCGGTGAAAATCGTGAACCAGGTGCCGAAGGACCGGCAGATTCTCTTCGCGCCGGACCAGCACCTCGGCCGCTACGTGATGAAGCAGACGGGCCGCGACATGGTGCTGTGGCCGGGCAGCTGCATCGTCCACGAAATCTTCAGCGAGAAGAAACTGGTGCAGCTGAAGGTGGAGTACCCGGAGGCGGAAGTGGTGGCCCACCCCGAGTGTGAGCAGGCGGTGCTGCGCCACGCGGACTTCATCGGCTCCACCAAGGCGATTCTGGATTACGCGGTGCGTAGCCCGAAGCAGCAGTTCATCGTGGTGACGGAGGCGGGCATCATCCACCAGATGAAGCGGGCCGCGCCGAACAAGACGTTCATTCCCGCGCCGCCGGACAACGGCTGCGCGTGCAATGAGTGCCCGTACATGCGGCTGAACACGCTGGAGAAGCTCTGGCGGTGCATGAAGGAGCGCACGCCCGAGCTGACCATGCCCGAGGACCTGCGCGAGCGTGCTCGCGCGCCGCTGCAACGCATGCTGGACTGGTCTCAGTAGTCCGCGGATGAACGGCAGCAGCGGACATTTGCCAACTCGCGTCTTGCACCCCGCGAAACACAATGCGATGGAGCCACCGTGGCCTTCCGATTCCTCGCAGTCCCCGCGCACCGACTGGTGAACTTCCCCCAGACGTTGCCGGACGATGAGCGCCTCGAGCCGGAGCTGCCTCCGGTCCATGAGGCGGTGGAGCGCGCGCTCACCGGCGCTGAATTCCGAGACATGCGAGCCAAGGACAGGCTGCGCATCCTGCTACAGGGGGACCGTCCCCCGTCGCTGGGCGCGCCCGAGACGGGCTTCGGCCCGTCCGCCATCTTCGCGCATCCCCCCCAGGACCTCCCGGCGCTGCTGCGGCTGGCGGACGAGTTGGAGAACCTGGCGCGCCGCGAGGCGGGTGAGCGCGCCCTGGTGTGGAAGTGCGGAGATTGTGGCGCCCGGTACGCGGTGCCGGTGGCCCTGGTGCGCCAGGTGTCCATCCGCTGCGAGCGCTGCGGCACGCCGGTGGAGCTGGCGGCCACGCGCAGCCTGGGTGAGGAGTCCCTCATCGACCCGTTCCTGGGCGCGGTGAATCACAGCCGCCGGGAGCTGGCCGCCTTCTTCCGCGAGGCCATGGCCCGCGGCTGGCCGGTGCTGGTGGCCGAGGACAAGCGCGTGCCACGCACGCAGCCCTCGGCCTGACGGAGTCCGGCGGAAAACGGGTTCTCGCGCCGCACGGGGAGCGGTAGCCTTGCCAGCCCCATGCGGCGCGCGCTCGTTCCTCTCCTGCGATGTCCCCGGTGCCGGCGTGGCGCCCTCCAGCCAGAGGTAGACGCCCCGGTGCTCTTCTTCGGCCCGCTGCGCTGCCAGGCGTGCGGCGCCAGCCACCCAGTCGCCGAGGGCGTCGCCGACCTGGTGGTGGACCCCGCCGCGTCCGGCCCGCTGCAGCGGGGCATGGAGCAGCGCTGGGTGGCGCGCTCCTACGAGCGCTACATGCGCCCCGTGCTCCAGCGCGCCCTCACCCGCCAGCCGCTGGATGGCGACAGCGAATTCGTCCTCTACCGCAGCCTCCTGGGCAAACCCGAAGGCACCGTGTTGGACGTGGGCTGCGGCACGGGGCTGCTCGCGCGGCGGCTGGCGCATGAGCCCGACGCGCCGCCCGTGGCCGCGCTCGACGTGTCCCGCGCCATGCTGGAAGAGGGCCTGGCCCAGGTGCGCGAGGCCGGCGTCGCCGTGGACTTCCTGCGCGCCGAAGCCCCCTACCTCCCCTTCCACGACGGTGTGCTGGGCGCGGTGTTGATGAGTGACGCGCTGCCCTACGTCGCGGACCTGTCCCGGATGATGATGGAGGTCCACCGCGTGCTGCGTCCCGGAGGCCGCTGGGTGGCCAGTACCTACGCTTCGGTGGGAGCGCCTCGGGCGCTGCTCCACCGCGGCGTGGGCCTGCATCCACGAGGGGAGGCCGAATTGCGCCGGGAGGCCGCGGCGGCGGGCTTCGTGCGCTTCGAGCGCGTGTCCCTACCGTCGCTGCTGGTGGTGAAGGCGGAGAAGGGCTCCGCCCAGACGCCTAGATGAAGATGCCCGCGGACGCGTCGTAGCGCGCCTCGTCAAACTGCAGGTTCGCGGGCTGGCCGCGCAGCGCGTCCATCACCTGGCGCTTGGGCTTCTTGCACTTGCTGCAGTCGCACGAGCCCTTCTTGCACGTGCAGTCCGCCTTGCTGCCGCACTGGCACTTGGCGGCCATGAGCGAGTCCAGCACATCCAACGGGCGCTCCACGCCGCTGGCGGAAGGCTCGACAGCCTTCGGCGTGGCCTCGGCGGCCTTCGTTTCCGGGGCCGGACGCCGGTGGGCCTCGCAGGCCTCCGCCGCGCCCGGTGCCAGGAGCAGGCCGCTCGCCATCAGCCCTCCGGCCACCCACATTCCGATGCGCGTCATGTTGCTCTCCTCGGGGCACTGCAGGCGCCCCTGCTCAAACGGCGCCTATACCGCAGCCCTTCCCGACTGCCAAGGCCGACAGCCATACCTTTGTCTACCTGGAAAACAGGCGCTGGCCGGGTTGCACGGACGGCTCGCCGTGCAGGGAGGCGCCGCGTACAGTCCGCGCCGTCCGTGACACCCCGACACTCCCGCCTCGTCCATGCCGCCGCGCTCGTCCTGGGGGTGCTCCCCCTCTGGGTGTCGCGCCACCTGCCCCTGGTGGACCTGCCCCAGCACCTGTACCTCATCTCCGTCCTGCACCGGCTGGATGACCCCACCACGCTGTACCCGCAACTGTTCGCCGCGCGTCACGCGCTGACGCCGTACCTGGGCTACTACTACCTGGTCAGCGGCCTCAACTGGCTGCTGCCGCTGGAGATGGCCAACCGCGTCTTCCTCTCCGCCTACGTGGTGGGCCTGCCGCTCAGCCTCGGATTCCTGCTGCGCAGCCTGGGCCGGCCCACCTGGCCCGCCCTGCTGGCGCTGCCCTTCGCCTACGGCGACAGCTTCAACTGGGGCTTCATCAACTACTGCGCCGCGCTGCCGCTAACGCTGCTGTGCTGCGGCCTCTTCGTGCGGACGCTGGAGGACACGCCTCGCCGCCGGACGTGGGGCGTGGGGCTGGCGGTGTGCCTGGTGGCGGTGCTCCTCTTCCACGTGCAGGCCTTCGGGTTCCTCGCCTTCGGACTGCCCTTGCTGCTGCTCACCACGCGCGTGCCGGAGGACGCGGAAGCGCGGGGGTTCGTCGCGCGGCTGCGGCCTCGCGTGCCCGCGCTGCTGGGGGTGGTGCCCGGCGTCGCGCTGTTCCTCGGCTGGGTGGTGCTTCGCTTCGGCGAGCCCGCGGACATCCAGCCCGGGGTGCCCTGGAAGGCGTGGGGCCCCACGTTCTCTCCACAGAACCTGGCGTGGAAGGGCTTCGAACAGAACCGCGCCGAGTTCTTCCAGGTGCTCGCCAACACCTTCCGGGATGGCTCGGACCGGTGGGCCCTGTACGCCGTGGGCGCGGTGGCGGTGGCGGGCTGGGTCGCGGGGCTGCTGCGGCCGGAGCGCTCCGCCACCCAGGGCATGGTGGCGCGCTCGCGGCTGATGGGGCTGGGCCTGCTGGCCCTGGCGCTCTACTTTCTGCTGCCCTTCGACATCCGCGGCTACGTCTACTACCTCAACACGCGCTACGCGCACCTGGCCGCCGCGCTCCTGGTGGCCACCGTCCCGGCGGCCATTCCCGCGTGGCGGAGGCCCCTGCGCGTCGCCGCCCTGGCGTGCGCGGTGGTGCTGGCTTTCGTCATGGCGCGCGGCTACCGCGCCTTCTCTCGGGAGGCGCAGGCCGAATGGGGGCCACTGGTGGCCGCCACCGCCCCGCGCCCTCGTGTCATGGGGTTGATGTTCGACCCCGGCTCCCGGGTGGTGCGTCAGCCCGTCTTCATCCACAGCGCGGCGGTGCTGGCCCGGGCGCGCGGTGGCGTGCCCAACTTCACCTTCGCGTCCACGCCGCACTCCCCGCTGCGCTACACCGGCGAGGAGCCCCCCACCTTCCCCTCCGAGTGGCGGCCGCAGCAGATGGACTACGAGCGGCAGGGCGTCTGGTACGACCACTTCCTCGTCCGCGGTGCGTCGCCGTCGCGAGTGTTCGGTCCGCAGCTCCAATCCGAGCTGGCCGTGGTGGCGGAGCCGGGCAAGAGCGCGCTGGTGCGCCGGCGCTGAGTCCTCCGCCGCTCGCGGCACTGTGACCTGGTGGGCGCAATACCCGCGCGGGGCATGCCCCGGGGCGGGTGCCGTGCAGTAGAAGGTCCGGTATGAGTTCCTCCTCTTCGGACCCTCGCTCCCTGCTGGACGCCCTGCGCTCCGGCGCGCCGCTGCCCGCCTTTCCCGCCGAAGCGGTGGAGTCCGCCCGCGCCATGGCGCGCGACGTGTCCCAAGCCGCCCTCGCCCGCGTGGAGGCCCTTCCGGAGCCTCTGGCCCTGGCCGTGCTTGAGGCCGCCGTGTCGGACGGGAACGCCGTCCTGCCGGAGGCCCTGGCATCCTCGTCGGTGAAGCCCCTGGCCAAGGCCGCGAAGAAGGCGCTGTACCAGCTTCGCTCACGGGGCGTCGCCGTGGCCGGGCCCGCGCGTGCCGCCCCGGCCGAGCCGCCCGCCGCTGCCCCCGAGGCCCTCAACGCGCTCGCCAGCGCCGTCACCGGTGGCGGCGAGCGAGCGCTCGTGCTGGCACGGGTGCTGCGCGGCGCGGGCGTGGAGGTGGTGCAGATGCAGTTGTCCGACGAGCGCGGAGTGGTGGCGCTCCAGTTGGGCGACAGGAATCGCGCCACCTGGCGGAAGCTGGTGAAGGACGGGCTGGCCCACGGCGGCATCGTGGAGCTGCCGCCCGAAGAAGCCGCGGCCCTGCTGGCCGAGGCCGCCGGCACCAACCTGCGCACCCGCACGCCCTTCCCCAAAGGACTGGACGTGGTGCTGCGCCACTTTGGTGTCCAGCCGCAGCAGTCGCCCACGGAGCTGCCTCCGCCCGAGCCCGAGGACATCCGCCGCGCGCAGGAAGCCGACGTCCTCCACGACACCGTGGAGCTGGCTTCGTGGCTGCCTCCGGAGCTCGACATGCAGGCCCTGGTGCAGAAGATGGACGAAGTGATGCACAGCCCGCTGTCGCTGAGCGACGTGCAGCGCCAGGAGCAGCTCCAGGCGGCGGTGCTCGGCGTGGCCCGGGACTTCTTCACCCCCGAGGTACGCCAGCGCTACGCGCTGCGGCTGTGGCGGATGGCGGACTACTTCGAGCGGAGCAGCCGCCCACGCGAGGCGGATATCGCCCGGGCCGAAGCCCGCCGGCTCTTCCATGGGGCCCAGGAGCCCTTCTCCCGCTTCGCCGAGCGGCTCTTCGAGAAGGTGCTGGCCCTGGTAGCCGCCGCCGGGGCGCGGGCCGGTGCACGGCCCGGCGCGGACACCGGCCCCGCGGAGGCCGCGCCTGCCCCCACGCTGGAGCGGCGCAGCCCCGGCGGGCTCATCATCCCCTGAGCACAGGGGACCCACACACGGCCACTCAGGCCGGCGTCACGCGGGCACGCAGGAGCAGGTCCAGGTTCTCCCGCTCCCACGCGAGGGCACGGGCGTAGTCGTGGAACTGCTTCTCGTGCTCCATCAACTCGGGCGGGTGGATGCAGCGCCGCCCGTCCTCGCCCTTCCGCGTCCGGTACACGTGGTGGAGCATCTCGTGGAAGACAATCCACTCCACGAAGTAGCGGGGCACCACCGGCTGGTCCAACGCCGGGTGGATGCGGATGACCTTCGAGTCCGCGGAGTAGGAGCCCATCTTGATGCTCTTGCGAGGCCCCTTCACCCGCGGCGCCGGGCCGTAGGTGATGGCCGCGTCGATGCGGCCTTCGAAGTAGCGCTCGTTCAGCCGGGCGTAGATGCGCTCCAAATCGTGGTGCTGCCCCACGGGCTCCAGCCGGATGCGCTTGCGCATCTGCGCCGGAGACAGGCGCCGGATGTAGACGCGGTTGCGCTCGATGAACTTGTCCAGCAGCACGCTGGCGTCCGGGTCACCCTTGCGCACGAAGCTGGCGAGCGCCTGCACCACGTCGTCCGGAGCGACCAGGAACATGTGGTGCAGCCGAAGCCGCCACATGGCCCGCTGGCGTTGGAACGTCAGCATGGTGTGCGTGTTGTCGTGAATCTCCAACGCCACCTTCGCGCGCAGGCGCGTGCGCAGCCGGCGTTCGAGCACGCGACGCCAGACCTTCAAGAGCCTGTTGGGCTCGGGGACGAGGGGAACCTGCCGGGCCACCCGGCCGGCCGTGTAACTCCGCTTCCTGATTACGTTTTTCTGACTCTTCGGGCGCGCCATAAGGGTTCCGGATTCTACGGACCCGTCTGACATGTGTAAACGCGCTCGGGAAGGCGAAAGCCCTGGAATTCCAACGGCTTAAGGCCACTCAAGCCCACCAGGGCCCACTTGTCCGCCGCTGGGGCAGGATGCCGCATACGCTTCAAACGCCCGATGTCACTGGCGTCGCTTCTTGCATGGAATCTGCAGGACGAGCGGCCCCTCGCTCGCCGGCTCTATGAGGTAGGGTTTTGTACCCTTCGGCTTCCGACGCCCCGGGCACTGGTAGCTCACCCGGATGGGGCCCGCGGGCAGCGAGACCAGGGTGTTGATGGGGAGGCGCTCGCCCCCCTCACGCCGGAGCACCGTACGGGCGGGAGCATCGAAGCGGACGCTCACCCGAGAGACTTCGGCGGTGGCCGCGGGCAGCGCGTCCGCGTTGGCCTCAGGAGACGCTGGTGCTCGCGGCTCCGGAGGTTTCGCCGGTTCAGTCTGCGCCGTCGCTTCCGGGCGTCCGTCGTCTTGCGCCGTGGGGGGCGCGTTCGTGAGTCTGGCGGCCGGCAGCGCCTGTCCCGTGGCGGGCTGGACAACGGGTGACGCCGTTCCCTGCTGGTCCAGCGCGCCGACCGACAAGTCCTGAGGCGGCCTCGCCAATGCTCCGTGCGCGCCGACCAAGAACCACCACGTCAGGCCAAGGCCCAAGGCGAGCAGCCCCACAACGCACGCCACCATCAGCGCCGCCGAACGCTTGCGCTTGGGCGGCGTGGCCCGCGTGTCGGCGGTGAATTCGCCCGAGTCCCCGCCATAGCCCATGGTGGACTCGTCATCGTCCGGATCATCCCGAAGCGTGGGCCGAGGGTCGGTGTACTCCAGCGAGGAGTGGCTCAGGCCGGTATGGAAGAAGTCTTCGTCGACCTCGTCCTCGTCCTGATGCCGGGCGCCTCGGGACGGCGGCGGGCTCCGCGGTGGTGGCGGCCGCTGATTCACCGTGGCGGGAGTCAGGGAGACGGACTGGGAGAGCTCCAGGTCCAGCGAGAATGCGCGACGCGGAGGCACCGGCGTGATGGACACGGAAGGAGCTGCGTCCTCTTCCGGCGGAGGGGGCCGGCGCGGGGCCGCCACGTGGGAGGGAGACGACGGGCCAGGGCGACGCGTGCGGGACGGCTCCGCCACACGCGCCGGAGGAGGCGCCATGTGCGGCGAGGAGCGACGAACCGGAGCCGGCGGTGTCGGGGCAGGACGGGATGGAACGTCTCTGGGTCGACTCCGCTGCGGCACGGTGGACTCTCCGTCGCCGATGTCCAGGTCCTCCACCACCGGCGCCGTGGCCCGGTACCCCACGGGCGAGGTGGCGACGGCAGTGGACATCTCCGAATCCTCGTCGTCGTCCTCCGCCTGGAGGGCAGGCAGGTCGCGCGGACGCGCCATCAGCGTGGCGGGCTCGGGCTCGTCGCCGGAGAAGGAGACCGGCACCGAGTCCCTGGAGGCGCGGCGAGGCGTGGGCCGAGCGGTGAGGCCGGGCGTGAGCTGCGCGCTGGGCACCGAGGCCAGGTCGGACTCGGGCGTGGTCGAAGACAGCGTGGGGGCGGTGGACTCCAGCACGGACGGGCGCCGCGGCGGCTCGGCGTCCTGGGAGAGCCGAGCGCCCTGCAGTGGCACGGTGGCTTCACGCCGGCCGAGGCCCTTGGCCTCGGGGATGTGGAGGATGGTGCGCTCCTCCTCCTCGCCCAGCAGCCGGCCGATGTACTCCGACACGTCCAGGCTCTGCCGGAGGGTGCCAGAGGCGAGGAAGGACTCCAGCGCGTCGTGCACCTCCGACGCGCGCTGGTAGCGCAGGGCGCGGTCCTTCGTGAGGCAGCGCATGACGATGCGCGAGAGCGCTGGCGGGTAATCGTCGCGAATCAGGTGCGGCGGCGACGGGTCCTCGTAGCGGATGGCGTAGAGGATGCCCTCCGTCGTCGGCTTGGCGAAGGGCTGCCGGCCGGTGGTGATTTCGTACAGCATGGTGCCCAGCGCGAAGATGTCCGCGCGGTGGTCCAGCCGCTCCTGCGACACCTGCTCCGGCGCCAGGTAGAGGAACTTGCCCTTGATGACGCCCGGCTTGCTGCGTTCCATGAACGCGCCCGCCTTGGCGATGCCGAAGTCGACCAGCTTGACGCGCCCGTCGTAGCCGATCATCACGTTCTGCGGGCTGACGTCGCGGTGGATCAACTCCAGCGGGCGCCCATCCACGCCGCGGCTGTGGTGCGCGTAATCCAGGCCGGCGGCCACCTGCGCGCAGATGCGCGCGGCAACACCATAGGGCACCGTGGCGCCGAACTTGGACTCCTCGGCCATGACGCGCCGCAGGTCCACGCCCTCCACGTACTCCATGGCGATGAAGATGTTGTCGCCCTCCTTCCCCAGTTCGTGCACCTGCACGATGTTGGGGTGGTGGAGCTGCGCGGCGATGCGCGCCTCGTCCAGGAACATCTGGACGAACTCGGGCTCCTCCGAGAGGTACGGGAGGATGCGCTTGAGCACCACCAGTTCGGGGTCCGGCGGTCGCTGGGACAGGAACAGCTCCGCCATTCCTCCCACGGCGAGCCGCTTGATCAGCAGGTAGTTACCGAACGGAATGGCCGTCTGGGGCGAGCTCACGAAGAAAGGCCGTCTGTCTGAAGGTGAATGGACTGGACTTTTCCGGAGCTTACCCACAATCACCGGCTCCTGGGAGCCAGGGACCCGCATCGGTGGGTTCCGGACACCCACCCCGCCTTCCGGGCCCAAAAAGAAGCCGCCCCTCCCCGGGTGGGCGAGGGGCGGCCGAATCAACCGACGAGGGACACGCCCTCGTCGCGGGCCCTTACTCCGTCTGGGCGCCGGGGGCGGCCGGACGAAACGTCTCGGGCTCCGTGACCACACCCTGCAGGTCGTCACACCCCTCGGGGTAGAGCACCGTCGTCCACGTGTTCGTCGTGCCGGGGATCACGCCCGCGTCATTGAAGCAGCTGAACGTGCTGGTGCCACCGTCCATGCAGGGCGCGTGGGTGAAGGTGTCCCACACGCCGCGGATGCCATCCGGGAAGGTCACGGAGCCACCGTCGTTCACCATGACGCGGTAGTCGCAGCGCGGCGTGCCACCATCGGTCGTCGTACCGAAGGTGGTGAGGTTGTTCACGAGCACGCCGCCGGAGACCTCGAAGCCGAAGTGCATGGTGTCTTCGCCATCATCGGGAGTGGCGAGCCGCTTCATGGCCATGGGATTGGCGTCAGTCAGAGTCAGCGGCCCCTGGATGTGGACACGAGCGCCCAGGTGCTCCAGGTTGGGCCGGCCGACGCCACCATCCGCGTTACCGAAGCCGTTGTCGATGCTGACCGCGATGTCGTTGGGCGCTGTCATCGTGCCCGTCTTGGTGATGACCATCGGGGTGGCTTCGCTTGCGCCGCGGAAGTCGAAGTTATTCTTCAGGACCTTGCGGTAGCCCTCGCGGTCCCGGAAGCGGCTGTTGTTCTGGACGTAGCCCTGGATGGTCACGATGTCGCCCTTCGCAGGCACGTACGTGGTCGGCGGATCCGTCCGGTACTTCTGGACGAAGATGCCGTCCTGAGCGTTGTTCGGATCAGCCACCCAGAAGTCCGCCGAAACGCCCGTGTCCTTCGAAGAGACGTAGACCACCGTCGTGACGACGACGCCCTCCAGGATGATCTGAGGACGGTCGCCCAGAAGGCGCGCCTCGCGGATGGTCACCGTCTGAATGCCCGCGTCACCCGTGCCCGCGTCACCCGTACCCGCGTCACCCGTGCCCGCGTCGCCAGTCCCGGAGTCCGGGCTACAGGTGCCGAGGCAGCCAGCGTCCGGCAGCGGATCCGTATCGTCGTCACGGCCAGAACAGCCAGCCATGGATGCCATCGTCGCCGCGGTCACCAGCGCCGCCGCGCCTAGCGTCTTGCGCAGTTGCATTTCGAGAATCTCCATTCGTTACGGCGCCGCGGTTCGTGAACACCGACGCCTGTCGGCCAGGGGTTGGCGCCTTATACCGGTGCCTCGAGGGGGGCGGCAAGGAAGCCTCCTTGTCGGAGGTGTCAGTCTGGTGAAATCGCGACCCTCTCTGTTGCGCCGAGTGAACGATTCCTGTGACCGCGTGTCTGTCGCGAAATCCAGACTGCCGTCACGCACCGTGCGTGTTCGCGAACCAGCGCGTGGCGCTCACGTCAGCGCTCATCGCGGGCTGAGGGTCCATGCAGCCGGATTCCCGTCCGGCGATGGAAACACCGCCACCCTCGCCCCGTGGCGTGGCCTGGCTTGCGCCGCACTCGGCATGCCACCATGGAATACGTCCTGCACTCGTTCACTTCATGACCTCCCAAACGTGTCTCACCGCCCTGCTTGGCTTCGGCGTCCTGACGGCCTGCATCAATGTCCCCGACGTCGTCGAGCCACCGGAACTCCCGGACAGCGGGACGCCCTATGTCAGGCTCCAACTCGCCGGGGGCGCGACCCACGTTCGCGACACTGTCACCGTCCACGTCAAAACCAACGGCGAGTCGACCGACGACGTCGAGCTCCTGCTCGATGGCGCATCCCTTGGGAACGTCACGGCCCCGACCGAATTCGCATGGGACACCTCGGAGCATACGGAAGGGCAACACTCCCTGACTGCCCGTGTCAGGCTCCAGAACGCAACGTGGCAGAGCGAGCCACTCGTCGTCACCATCGACCGGACACCGCCTACCATCGCCCTGAGAGCGCCGGCCGACGGGGAAGCGGACGTCAGCGCATCCCACCCCATCCGGGTCGAGTTCTCCGAAGCGCTCCATCCAGACAGTCTCGCCGCATTGAGCGTCGAACTCCTCGTCAACGGTGAAAGCGTCGCCAGGACACTGAGCCTCTCCGAATCCCAGCGGACCCTGGAGATTCAAGCAGGCGTCGAGCTTCCGCTGCCCCGAGATGTGGAGGTGAAGCTCACCGGTGTCCGGGACCTCGCGGGGAACCCAGTAGCAGCGCCTTTGGTGAGTTGGTCCTGGAACGTCCCTGCGTGGCTCCCGGTCGGTCCCCGCGATGGGCTCGTCATCGAAGAAGGTGCTGCGACCCTGTCACGGCTGGCGCTGAGGGAGCACGCTCCGCAAGCCGCGGTCGTTGCGTTCCAGGTCGACAACGGCGTGGGGGTACGTCGCTGGACGGGGCAAACGTGGGAGCGACTGGGCACCGTCCTGAAGCCCACCAGCACCACCGCCGACCTCCACTTCAGCAACGACGGCGAACCGGTCGTTGCCTTCTCCCACTTTTTCAAACGAGAGGACGAAGAACTCAACCTTGTCGACGTGGCCGAAACGGCCATCCATCGCTGGGCGGGCGCCGAATGGGAACGTTTTGCACTGACCGCCAGTGACTGGGACACGGCGTGGCCTACGAACTGGCCCGTGCAGCGCGAAGCCCCCTCCTTCGCGTTCGACACGACGGGGACACCCTTTCTCGCGCACGCGACTGGCGCCTACTCGGGATTCGGCTGCCAGGGGGATGTCCATCTCGCCGTCCAGACGCAGAGCGACGGAAACTGGCTTCAAGTCGACAGCCCGTCTCGCGGCGCTCCAGAACAGTGCGGAATCGTCTCCACCCCCACCCTGGCGTTGAACAGCTCGCGGCTCCCCGTCGTCGCCTGGGCTGAAGTCATGCACGCTGGAGGTACGCCGACCCAGGACGCGCGCATCTTCGTCAAGCAACGCACGGCCGTAGGCTGGAACGCGTTGGGCGGAGCCATCAGGCACCACTCGGGTGGCACCTTCGCGTCTCAGCCTGTCTTGAAGGTATCGGCCGCTGACGTGCCCGTCCTCGCCTGGAAGGAATCCAATCCCAGCGGCTCTGGCACAACGGCGACGGACATTTTCGTGCGTCAGTGGGAAGACCGCCAGTGGAAGGCACTGGGCGGCCCTCTCAGCGCAGCTCCCGGCAACACCCCCGCGGACAGCCCCGCGCTCGCATTGGACAGCGAGGGCACCCCGGTCATCGCCTGGATCGAAGAAGAGGGCACCGCCAGGCGCGTGCACGTCAGGACGTGGACCGGCGACGCCTGGCTGCCGTTCGGCACTGCGCCCAGTGCGATTCCGGAGTCCAACGGCGCCGCCACGGTATCGGTCCAGTTGGATACGGACGGCACCCCCTGGGTGGCATGGGATGCCAGCCCTGGCGGTGCCCCTCCACGAATCTTCGTCTACCGCTTCAACCGCTAGCCAGCCCCACGCCGCCAGTCGCTACACTGGCGGCATGGCATCCTCTCCCCTCCCCTTCCTCCGCGGCCTGCGGCCCACGCTGCACATCGCCCACCGTGGGGGCGCGGCCGTGGCGCCGGAGAACACGCTGGCGGCCTTCCGGCAGGCCGTGGAGCGCTATCGCACGGACATGCTGGAGCTCGACCTCCACCTCACCCGGGACGGGGAGCTCGTCGTTGCCCATGACGCCACGCTGGAGCGCTGCACGGACGGCACGGGCCCTCTGGCCGCGCTCACGCTGGCCGAACTCCAGCGGCTGGACGCGGGCTTCCACTTCACGCCCGATGAAGGCCGCACCCTCCCATTCCGGGGCCAGGGCGTGCGCATCCCCAGCTTCCGCGAACTGCTGCGCGCCTTCCCCAACCTGCGCCTCAACGTGGAGCTCAAGCCGGATGTCCCCGGCATCGAGGACACCTTCGCCCAGGTGCTTCAAGAGGAAGGCGCCCTGGAGCGGGTGTGCATGGGCAGCGAACTGGACACCGTGGCCGAGCGGCTGGCGGAGCGTCTCCCTTCCGCCTGCCACTTCTACCCCCGCGATGCACTCGCGGCCTTCGTCATCGCCCTGCGTGGCGGAGACACGCCGCCGGAGGACCCGCGCTACACCGTGCTCGACATGCCGCTCTACTTCGGTGAGATCCGGCTGGTGGACTCGGACTTCCTCCAGCAGTGCGCGGCCCGGGGCAAGTGGGTCAACGTCTGGACGGTGGATGACCCGGCGGAGATGCACCAGCTCCTGGCGGAAGGCGTCGGCGGCATCATGACCGACCGGCCGGACGTCCTGAGGCAGATCATGGACGCCCCCTCGAAGCCGGGATAAGCCCCGGATTCATGCCTCGCACCACCGCTCGCACGCGCTCGAAGCCCGCCCAGGCCGCCCCCGCCCAGGAAAAGGCC